>PNLY01000083.1 GCA_013823325.1 Methylobacterium sp. | reverse complement strand
GTCAAGGAGATCGACGGCACCAAGGTCTTCGGCCATATGGATTATGGCAAGAAGGACCCCTCGCTCGGCTGGCGCTTCACCGACGCCTGGCTTTCCATGGCGGGGAATGGCGACAAGGGCATCCCGAACGGCCTGCCGGTCGACGAATGGGGCATCCGCATGGAGGGTTGCCGTCCGGTCGGCTCCGCGGTCGAGCGCGGCGGCGACACCAACGGCCCGGCAGCGGTCTATTCGATCACCAAATATGTCGACTGGCTGAAGAAATACGCTCCGCCGCAGGCGCAGGGCATGACCTTCGGCGAATCCGGCCCGGTGCCGGCGCAGGGCTCCATCGCCCAGCAGATCTTCTGGTACACCGCCTTCACCGCCGACATGGTCAAGCCCGGCCTGCCGGTGATGAGCGCGGACGGCAAGCCGAAATGGCGGATGGCCCCCTCGCCCAAGGGTGCCTACTGGAAGGACGGCATGAAGCTCGGCTACCAGGACGCCGGCTCGGCGACCCTGCTGAACTCGACCCCGGTCGAGCGCCGCAAGGCGGCCTGGCTCTATCTGCAGTTCATCGTCTCCAAGACGGTCAGCCTGAAGAAGAGCCATGTTGGCCTGACCTTCATCCGCGAGAGCGACATCTGGGACAAAAGCTTCACCGAGCGCGCCCCGCAGCTCGGCGGGCTGATCGAGTTCTACCGCTCGCCGGCGCGCGTGCAGTGGACCCCGACCGGCAACAACGTTCCGGATTATCCGCGCCTCGCCCAGCTCTGGTGGCAGAACATCGGCGACGCCTCCTCCGGCGCCAAGACGCCGCAGGCGGCGATGGATGCCCTCGCGGCGGCGCAGGATTCGGTGATGGAGCGCCTGGAGCGTTCCGGCGTGCAGGGCGACTGCGGGCCGAAGCTCAACCCGCGCACGACGGCTGAAGAATGGTTCGCCAAGGCCGAGAAGGCCGGCACGCTGGCGCCGCAGCGCAAGCTCGCCAACGAGAAGCCGAAGGGCGAGACGATCGACTACGACACGCTGATCAAGAGCTGGCCAGCGTCTCCCCCCAAGCGCGGCTGAGCCCCCTCCTCCCGGCTCGGAAGCGCGAAAGGGGCGCGGCAGCAATGCCGCGCCCCCGATTGTCTGTGCACTTCTGTCAATCGTCGGCAGCTAGGACTGCACGGCGCTCGGGTCCATCCACATCACGCCCCAGGCATGGCCGTCGAGGTCGAGGAAACTGTGGTCGTACATGAAGCCGTGATCCTGCGGCTCGTCGGTGGTCGTTCCGCCCGCGGCGAGCGCCGCCGCGACGATCGTATCGACCGCTTCGCGGCTCTCGCGCGAGAGCGTGAGAAGGACCTGCAACACCTGGCTGGTGTCGGCGATCGGCTTCGGCGAGAAGCTTCTGAACTTCTCATGGGTCAGCAGCATCACGAAGATGGTGTCGCTGACCACCATGCAGGCGGCGGTGTCGTCGGTGAATTGCGGATTGAAGGAGAAGCCCAGCGCCGCGAAGAAGGCCTTCGATTTATCGAGGTCCTTCACCGGCAGGTTGACGAAGATCATCTGCGGCATTTGGTGCTCCTCCGGTCGGATCATCTGTCGGAAGGCCGGCCCCTGGACCGGAGCGATATGGCGGGGCTATGACACCGCCTGAAGCGCCTGTCTGAGCCTGGCCGGCTCGAAGTCGCCGAGACGGGCATCGACCTCATCATGCGTGCGCTGCCAGATCGGCATGGCCTTGGCGAGCAGGGCAACTCCCTCCGGCGTAATTGCCAGAAGCCGGCTGCGGCGGTCCTTCTCGCTGGCGGCAACGACGACGAGGCCGCGGCGCTCCAGCGGCTTCAGCGCCGCGGTCAACGTGGTGCGGTCCATGCCAAGCAGATTCGCGACCGGGCCGATCGGCGGCGGTTCCGGCCGGTTCAGCGACATCAGGAGGGAGAATTGCTGATTGGTCAGCTCGACCGGCTGCAGCGCCTCGTCGAACAATCGCGCCAGCGCCCGCGCCGCGCGCTGGACGTGCAGGCACAGGCAGCAATCGCGCACATGCAGCGTCGTGGCGAAGGGGACGAGGGATTCGATGGGTGCTTCCAGTGATTTTGACATCGTTCAGATATGTTGATATCAACGCATCAAGAATAGGCTGAAGGGCTGGGTGCTGCAAGGAGGCGATGATGGAGCATCAGGTGGTTTCCCGTTCCGACTGGCTGGATGCGCGCAAGGCCCTGCTCGCCCGCGAGAAGGAGTTCACCCGGCTGCGCGACGAGATCAACGCCGAGCGCCTCGCCTTGCCCTGGGTCAAGGTCGACAAGGATTACGTGTTCGATACGCCTGCGGGCAAGAAGACCCTGGCCGAATTGTTCGACGGCCGCAGCCAGCTGGTGGTCTACCATTTCATGTTCGGGCCGGACTGGGAGGCGGGCTGCCCCGGCTGCTCCTTCATGGCCGACCATTTCGGCGGCACGCTGGCGCATCTCAACAACCATGACGTCACGCTCACCATGGTCTCACGGGCGCCGCTCGCCAAGATCGAGGCCTACAAGGCGCGCATGGGCTGGAGTGTGCCCTGGGTCTCGTCTTTCGGCAGCGAGTTCAACTTCGACTACCAGGCCTCCTTCAGCAAGGACGAGCTCGCCGCGGGCGCGGTGCTCTACAACTTCACACAGACGCCGTCAGAGCAGGCCCATGACGAATTGCCCGGCCTCAGTTCCTTCATCCGCAACGACGACGGCGAAATCTTCCATACCTATTCGGGCTATGCCCGCGGCGGCGAGGAATTGCTGACGACGCTGATGATCCTCGATCGCGCGCCGAAGGGCCGCAACGAGACCTCGACGCTGAGCTTCGTCAAGCGTCACGACGAATACGAGGACAAGCCGAAGGCTCACGCCTGCTGCGCCGCCTGAAGGTTCAGCAGGCCAAGACCACGCGCATAGGGTCGGTGGGATGCCCGCTCCCCGCAAGGAGCCGGGCTTGGGGCGCGTGTTTTTTCGACGATCGCTACGGGCAGGCCACCAATTCCGGGGCCGGCTCGTAGCGCGTTTCAACCAGCGCCGAGCCGCTCGCCGCGATAGACGCCGGAGCGGATCCGGCCCCACCAGTCGCGGTTCTCCAGATACCACTGCACAGTGTTGCGCAGCCCGCTCTCGAAGCTCTCCTGCGGCCGCCAGCCGAGCTCGCGCTCGATCTTGGAAGAGTCGATCGCATAGCGCTGATCATGGCCGGGCCGGTCGGCGACAAAGCGGATCAGGTTTTCGCGGGGGCCGATCGTGGCATCGGGCACGAGCTCGTCCATCAACGCGCAGATCGCCTTGACGACCTCCAGATTGCTGCGCTCCGCCGAGCCACCGACATTATAGCTCTCGCCGAGCCGCCCGCTGTCAGCGATCAGAGCGAGCGCGCGCGCATGGTCCTCGACATGCAGCCAGTCGCGGATCTGGGCGCCCGAGCCGTAGACCGGCAGCTCCTTGCCCTCGAGCGCGTTCAGGATCATCAGCGGGATCAGCTTCTCGGGGAAGTGATAGGGCCCGTAATTGTTCGAGCAGTTCGAGAGCACCACCGGCAGCCCGTAAGTGTGGTGCCAGGCGCGGACCAGATGGTCCGAGGCTGCCTTCGAGGCCGAATAGGGTGAATTCGGCTGATAGGGCGAGGTCTCGCTGAACAACCCGTGCTCGCCGAGCGAGCCGAAGACCTCGTCCGTCGAGATCTGGTGAAAGCGGAAGCCCGCCTGCTCGGCCGGTGCCAGCGCGCGCCAGTGGCGCAGCGCCTCCTGCAGCAGCACGAAGGAGCCGACGATATTGGTCTCGATGAAGGCGGCTGGCCCGTCGATCGAGCGGTCGACATGGCTCTCCGCGGCGAGGTGCATGACGATATCGGGGCGGAACTCGGCGAAGGCCTGCCGCATCGCGGCCTGGTCGCCGATGTCGGCCTGGAGGAACGCCAGCCGCGGATCGTTCGAGACGGGTTCGAGATTGTCGCGGTTGCCGGCATAGGTCAGCTTGTCGACGACCAGCACCTGATGCGGCGTCTGCCGGATGAGATGGCGCACCACAGCCGAACCGATGAAGCCGGCCCCGCCGGTGACGAGATAGCGCTTCACGGCCGGGCCTCGTGGCGGAACGGGCTGGCGAAACCGGCGAAGCCGGGCAGGACGGCGTCCTTGCCGGAGAGCTGCGCCTCGGCGGCGGTGATCGGCCAGCCGATCGCAAGGTCAGGATCGTTCCAGGCGATGCCGCCCTCCGTCTCCGGCGCATAGGGGCCGTCGACCTTGTAGACGACCTCGGTGCCGGCTTCGAGCGTGCAGAAGCCATGGGCGAAGCCATGCGGCACGAAGAGCTGCTCGGCGCCCTCGGCGGTGAGCGTCGCCGCACACCATCTGCCATAGCTCGGCGATCCCAGGCGGATATCGACGGCAACATCGAAGATCGCGCCCTTCAGCACGCGGACGAGCTTGGCCTGCGCCGCCGGGGGGGCCTGGAAATGCAGGCCGCGCACCACGCCGCGCGCTGCCGAGAGCGACTGGTTGTCCTGGACGAAGACGGCGTCGAGGCCCGCTGCCGCGAAGGCCTTGGCGCTGTAGGTCTCCATGAAATAGCCGCGCGCATCGCCGAATTTCTTCGGCCTGATCAGCACGACGGCGGGAATGGCGAGGGGCTCGAAGGCGAACTTACTCATGGCGTCGTTGAACCCTCGCCGGCGTGCGCCGTCAACGCCCGGGCGCGATCCGGCCGCCTGTCATCGGCTCCGAGACGCCGGTGGTCAGCGGGAAAGAGATCGGCAGACCGGCCTTGCGGCGCATGGCGAGGAAGGCGAAGCATTCCGCCTCGATCGCATCGCCGCGCCAGCCGACCGCCTCGGCCGGAACCGCTTCCGCGCCGCTGCGGGCATTGAGCGCCGCCATGATCGCCGGATTGCGCCGCCCGCCGCCGCAGACGATCAGCCTTCGCGGCCTCACCGGCAGCAGATCGAGCCCGCGCCCGACCGCGCCGGCGGTGAAGGCGGTCAACGTCGCCGCCCCGTCTTCGAAGGAGAGGCCCTCGGCCATGGCGGCGGTGAAGTCGTGACGGTCGAGCGATTTCGGATAGGGCGCGAAGAGATAGCGATGCTCGAGCAGGCGCGCGAGCCGGGCCTCGTCGACCGTGCCCGCGAGCGAGAAGGCGCCGTCGCGATCCATCTCGCCCCGTCCGTGCAGCTTGATCCAGTCGTTGAGCGGCGCATTGCCCGGGCCGGTGTCGAAGGCGAGCACATGCTCGGCGTCGGCGAAGGCGCTGAGATTGCCGACGCCGCCGAGATTGAGAACGGCGGTCTCCTGTCCGGCGCCGATGCTGCGCATCAGCGCAGCGTGATAGCTCGCGACCAGCGGCGCGCCTTGCCCGCCGGCGCGAACATCGCCGGTGCGGAAATCGTAGACGACGTCGATGCCGAGCCGCCCCGCCATCAACACGCCGTCGCCGAGCTGGCGAGTGTCACCCTTGCGTTCCCTGGTCGGGGCACGATGCAGCACCGTCTGGCCATGGAAGCCGATCGCCGCGACCTCACTCGCCGCGATGCCCTCAGCGCCGAGGAATTCAGCGACAGCGTCCGCCTGCGCCAGTGTCAGGGCGCGCTCGGCCTCCGCGAAAATCGCCGGCTCAGCCCCTTCGAAGCGCCAGGCCAATGCAGCCTGAACCGCCTCTGCGAGCAGGCTGCGAACCTCCTGGCGATAGGGTGCGAGCCGCCAGGGACCGAATTCGGCGACGGCAGCGCCGTCCGTGCGGATCGCGGCGATGTCGATATTGCCGTCGAGGACCGTTCCGGTCATCAGGCCGATCGCCCAGGCTGGCTGCATGCGCCGCATCTCCCTCTCGTCACTCCATATCACGCAATTGCAGACGCAAAGCCGCTGCGCAGTTTTGCTGGAATGGCTTCGGCGATGCCTGTCACAGGCCGGCCTCACCCGCAATCCCGTCCCGATTCCGACCCAATCGCTACTTACCCAAGGCAGGCCTGTTCTGGAGATCGGCCATGCTGACCCGTCGCTTCGTCCTGACCGCCTGCCTCGGCCTCGCTCCGGCGGGATCTGCCTTCGCCCAGGCCCTGAGCGGCGGCGTGGGAGCACCGCCGCGAGCCGTTCCCCCGCCTGTCCCCCTGCCCGCTCCCGCGCCCGATGTCGCTCCGCCGCCGCGCGCGCCCCGGCCGCCAGCGCCGGCCTATGACGAGGACGATCAGGATTACGGCATCAGCCGACGCGAGGCGGTACGCATCGCCCGCCGCCGTGGCGTGGTCGATGTCGAGAATGTCAGCCGCCGCCGCGGCGTCTGGATCGTCTCGGGTACCGACGACGAAGGCGACGACATCCGCGTCGTCGTCGATGACGAAGGCTATGTCGTCGACGTCAGGCGGGACTGAATTCAGCCAGCCTGCAGCGCAGCGTCGAAGGCGTCCTGCAGCATCTGCCGGCATTGCCGGGCCTGTTCGCGGCTCGGCTCGTGCAGGATATGCGGGGTGATGTCGGCAAGGTCGCGCAAGGCGAAGTCGATCGCCGACATCAGATCGAGCGCATCGCCATCGCTTGCGGCGAGCTGCGGCTTCAACTGGCGGAACTGCAGAACCTGACCCATTACGCGTCTCACGAGACTAGAAGGCGAATCGTTCTGCCGAGTCTCGCCCGCAATCGGTCAGGAACCGGTTAACGCCGCGCCGGCCTCACTTCTTCTCGATGTTCCAGAACAGCATCACCGGCGCCGCCAGCACCCCCGAGACGCTGGCGCGCCGGGCATAGGGCTGGTCGAACTGACCGAGCACGCGATAGGGCTGCATCTCGGCGAGCCGCTTGTGCAGCGCCTCGACCGCCGCCTTGCCGGCGGCATCGTCGGGCGCATCGACCACGGCGCCGCGCAGTTTCTCGGCTTCGGCGTCGCAGGGCCACCCGGCCCAGGCCTTCTCGCAGGCCATGTTGGTGCCGATATTGGTCATCGGCGACTGCATGGTCGCACCGGAGGCATAGGTGACGAACAGGTTCCAGCCGCCCTGGTCCGGTGGGCTCTTGTTCTGCTGGCGGGTGGTGACGGTGCCCCAATCGGAGAACTGGACATCGACGGTGACGCCGATCTTCTTCAGCTGGGCGGCGGCGACCTCGGCCATCCGGCCGATCGCGGCGATGTCGTTGCTGGTGGTCAGCACCAGCTTCTCGCCCTTGTAGCCGGCTTCGGCCAGCAATTGCTTCGCCGTCTCCAGATCGGGCTTGGCGTAGCCTTCCGTGCCGGCTTCAGTGCCGTTCGGGCCGCCGCAGATGAAATAGGAATTGCAGCGCTTCCACCACTCTTCGTCGCCGAAGCCGCCGGCCAGAAACTCGGCCTGGTCGGTAGCATAGGCCAAGGCAAGCCGTGCCTTCGGGTTGTCGAAGGGCGGATGCAGGCTGTTCGGCCGCAGCATCACCTGGTTGGCGAGGTTGGAATAGCGCTCGACCTTGACATCCTTGGCCGCGGCGACGACCGGGATCAGGTCCTGGCTCGGCTGTTCCCAGATATCGATCTCGCCGGTCTGGAGCGCGGCGGCGGCCGTCGCCGCATCCGGCATGATCAGCCACTCGACGCGGTCGACCTTGACGATCCGCCCGCCGGCGAGCCCGTCTGCGGGCTCGGAGCGCGGCACATAGTCCGGATTCTTGTCGTAGACGACCTTGGCGCCGCTGCGCCATTCGGCGCGGTTGAACTTGAACGGACCGGAACCGATCGTCTCGGTCACCGGCTTCATCGGGTCGGTCGCGGCATCGGCCTCGCGCATGATCACCGGGATCTGGCCGACGGCCGAGCCGAGCGCGAACGGCACCAGCGCCATCGGCTTCCTCAGCTTGAGCACGAAGGTCCTGTCGTTCTTCGCCTCCATGCCTTCTGTGTACTCACCGAGCTTGCCGCCGATCGTGTCGCGCTTCATCCAGCGCGTCAGTGAGGCGATGACGTCGCGCGTCGTCACCGGCTGGCCGTCATGGAATTTGAGGCCAGGCCGCAAGGTGAAGGTCCAGGAGAGCTTGTCGTCCGAGGTCGAGAAGCTCTCGACCATCTGCGGCTTGGGCTGGAGATGGGCGTCCCAGGCGAACAGCGTCTCATAGATCATCAGCCCGTGCATGCGTGTGATCACGATCGAAGCCGCGACAGGGTCGAGCGTCTTGAGGTCGGCATGCGGCGCGACCCGCAGCACACTTTTGGGCGCCGGCTGCGCCTGTGCGTCGGCCGTCAGAATGAGCGCGGTTGCGCCGACGAGAGCGGCGAAGCGGGATCGGATCATGGTTGGCCTCCTCCGGACGGGCGAAGCGCAGGATGCGCTCATTGCTTCTCGATGTTCCAGAACAGCATGACCGGCGCGGCGAGCACGCCCGCGACATTGGCGCGCCGCGCATAGGGCTGAACGAACTGGCCGAGCACGCGATAGGGCTGAACCTCGGCGAGATGCCGATGCAGGGTCTCGACCGCTGCCTTGCGGGCAGCATCATCGGGCGCATCGACGACGGCGCCGCGCAGCGTCTCCGTCTGCGCATCGCAGGCCCAGCCGGCCCAGGCCTTCTCGCAGGCCATGTTGGTGCCGACATTGGTCAATGGCGACTGCATGGTCGCGCCGGGGATGGTGGTGACGAAGAGGTTCCAGCCGGCGCGGCCCGGTGCGCTGCGATTCTGCTGGCGCGTCGCCACCGTGCCCCAGTCGGAGAATTGCAGGTCGATGTTGAAGCCGGCCTTGCGCAGGCTGTCGGCCGCGACCTCGGCCATGCGGCCGATCGACGGGATGTCCATGCTCGACATCAACGCCAGCGGCTCGCCCTTGTAGCCGCTCTCCGCCAGCAACTGCTTCGCCTTGGCGAGATCGGGCTTGGCGAAGCCTTCGGCGCCGACTTCCGTGCCGTTCGGACCACCGCAGATGAAATAGGAATTGCAGCGCTGCCACCATTCCTCGTCGCCGAAGCCGCCGGCCAGGAACTCGGCCTGGTCGGTGGCATAGGCGAGTGCGAGCCGGGCCTTGGGGTTGTCGAAGGGCGGATAGAGATGGTTGGGCCGCAGCAGCGCCTGGTCCGGCAGGCTGGCATAGCGCTCGACCTTGACCTCCTTCGTCGCCGAGATCATCGGCACGAGGTCCTGGCTCGGCTGCTCCCAGATGTCGATCTCGCCGGTCTGCAGGGCCGCCGCCGCGGTCGCCGGATCGGGCATGATCAGCCATTCGACGCGGTCGACCTTGACGATACGCCCGCCGGCGAGCCCGTCCGCCGGCTCGGAGCGCGGCACATAGTCGAGGTTCCTGTCGTAGACGACCTTGGCGCCGCTGCGCCATTCGGCGCGATTGAACCTGAACGGGCCGGAGCCGATCGCCTCGGTGATCGGCTTCAGCGGGTCGCTCGCCGCATCGCTTTCGCGCATGATCGCCGGGATGTTGCCGACAGCCGAGCCGAGCGCAAACGGCACCAGCGCCATCGGCTTCTTCAGCCTGAGAACGAAGGTCCTGTCGTCCTTCGCCTCCATCCCTTCCGTGTACTCGCCGAGCTTGCCGCCGATGGTGTCGCGCGCCATCCAGCGCTTCAGCGAGGCGATGACGTCACGTGTCGTCACGGGCTGGCCGTCATGGAATTTGAGGCCCGTCCGCAGCGTGAAGCTCCAGCTCAACTTGTCGTCCGAGGTCGAGAAGCTCTCGACCATCTGCGGTTTCGGCTGGAGATTGGCGTCCCAGGCGAACAGCGTCTCGTAGATCATCAGCCCGTGCATGCGGGTGATCAGCACCGAGGCCGCGACCGGATCGAGCGTCTTCAAATCGGCGTGCGGTGCGACGCGCAGCACGTTTTTCGGCGCGGACTGCGCCTGCGCCCCGGTGGCAAGGAGCAGGGCAGCCGCCCCCATAAGTGCGGCAGCGAGGCGGGATCGGATCATGGTCGGCTTTCTTGGTCGATGCGGGTGAAGTGCAGGATGCGCGAACGATGGCTCGCAAGGCGCAGGCTCCCGTCCACCTGCAGCCACAAGCAAGGCCGGTGCCGCCAGGGGCCGTGCTTCAGATCGGCCAGTGCCCGCCCACCGGGCAGCGGCGTCAGCGAGGTCTTAAGGCCGATCGTCCCGGCCCAGGGCCAGGTCGCTGTGCCGTCCGGACGGATGGTGATCTCGACGCCGAGCCGCTCATCGCGCCAGCGTCCAACGAGACGTTCGTCCAGTACCGTATCGGCCGGCACCGGCACCAAGCGGCGCGGCGCGCCGCCGATCCGGCCGCTGAAGGAGCCGTCGGCTTCGGCTTTCAGGGCGATGTCGAGATAGGCCGGCAGGCTGCGCAGGCCCCCGTCGCCATCCGAGACCAGTCTCTCATAACCGCCCATGACACTGATCGCGCCCCCGGTGAACTCGGCCCAGAACGGACCTTCCTCGGCCGCATAGAGCCCGGTCGGGGTGCTCTCCGGATCATCAGGCAAGGCCTCCCCGAGCAGCGCAGCCAGCACGCGCAAGGCGGGCCAGAGCGCATCCTCCTCGCGATTGGTCAGGACGACGACGCCGACGCCCAGCTCCGGCGCCATCAGCATGTGGTTGCGGTAGCCGGTAAGCGAGCCGCCATGGCCAATGACCTCGACGCCGCCGAGCTGGCTCGCGACCAGGCCGAGGCGGTAGCCGCTCTCACGGCCATCGGCGAACCGGCGCGGCGCGGTGAGCCGGTCGAGCAGCTCGGCGTGGGAGCCGCGCCCAGCCATCAGGCCCGCCGCCCAGCGCGCCAGCCCCGCCGCGCTGCCGGCCATGCCGCCAGAAGCCGAGAAGTTGAAGCCGTAGAAGCCGCGACGCCAAGCCTGCCCGTCATGCCAGTAGCCGGTGGCGAGACCAGGGACGACCTCGCTCTCGTCGGAGACGAAGCGGATCGGCAGCGCGGTCGGCGCCATCAGCTCCTCGACCAGTTGCGCGGCGCCCTTGCCGGTCCGGCGTTCGAGGATCGCCTGCGCGAGGCGCCAACCGGTGTTGGAATACGCCATCTCGGTGCCAGGCTCGGCATTGAGGCCGGGCAGGCGGCAGGCCGCAGCGAAGATCTCGCTGGCGGAAAGGCTCGCGGTGAAGGGCGTGCCCTGCTGCCAGAGCGCCTCCATCATGTCGGGCAGCGCCCCGGTCATGTCGAGCGCCCGGCCGAGCGGCACAGCACCCAGCGCCTCCGGCAGTTCGGGGATGAAGCTGCCGAGCGTCTCCTCCAGTGGCACGCCTTCGCGCAGCAGCAGGGCAGCGCAGATGTGCTTGCTGATCGAGGCCAGCCGGTTCTGCGTGTCCGGGGTGAAAGGCAAACGGTGCTCGATCACGGCGAAGCCGCCGCTGGCGCTCTCGCGCACGCCGTCGCGGTCGAACAGCACGATGGCGCCGCCGGGCCCACCCTGGCGCGTCCAGGGCTCGGTGATCGCCTGCGCCTCGCTGCGCCCCTTCGTCCAATCGGCCATGCGCGTTCGTTCTCCGGCGATTCCGTCCCGGATGGGACTTTCGCGGATGTGGCCAGGACTAGGCAATCCTCCTGGTCATGCGTTGCTGTGCAACTGCATTGTCATGAAAGCGGCACAATCGCTGGTCGATCCTGCCCGCGCGCGGCGACGAGCTGGACCGTAGCCCGGCCTTGTCGGAGACTGCGGATTTGATGAAGGCATATTGAGGAGGCGGATTGGGATGAAACGCGTATTCTTCGTGGTTGGGGCGATTGGCTTTGCCGGTATCGTCGCGGGCTGCTCGCAGCCGCAGCGCTTCGGGGCGCCGCCGACCGGCCCTGCACCCGGCGGCACCGTGATGACCAAGCGAATCGTCAGCGACGGCGCCGGCGGCCTGCAATTGCCCGACGGCACGCGCGTCCAGACCGACCAGAGCGGCGGCTTCACCCTGCCCAACGGCGCCTATGTCCGGCGCGACCGCTCCGGCGCCCTCAACCTGCCGAACGGCTCGCGCTGCGTGCCCGACAACCAGGGCGGCTATATCTGCCCGTGAGGCGACTCAGCCCGTCTCGGCAACGCGGTTGAAGAAATCGGCTGTACCCATCTGGCCGCCCTTCAGCACGATATCGAGCCCGTCGAGCCTGGGATCGTCGCTATGGGCGCGGCAGAGCGGCGCGCCCGGCGTGCAGGGCGAGCGATAGGACAGGCCCCAGAGGTCGAGCGAGCGGATCGCCAGCGTCGAGGTGTCGCCGCCGGCGACCACGAGCCGCGCGATCCGCGCCTCGTTCATGATGGCGCGCAGCAGCGCCCCGGTCGCGCCGGCGACCTTGCCGGTCTCGGCCGGCGCGCCAGCCGGCTTGTCGGTGATCAGCATGACATTGCGCTGTCCCAGGCCGGCGAGGGCTTGGGTGCATAGCGCTTCAAGATAAGCGGGTTCGCCGGTCAGCCGCGCCGGGTCGATCGCGATCCGCTCATAGCCCTCGGCGAGCTCGACCTGGGCGCGGGTCACCGGCGACAGGCTGCCGACCAGCGCCAACAGGTTGCCGCCGGAAGCGGAGCGCGCGAGCTTGGGCATTGCCGGCTGAGGGGCTTGCGGGAAGCCGGCGAAAGCCTGCGCCACCGAGCTCGCGCCGATCGCGAGCATCGAACCGGCGTTCATGCGCTCGCGCAGCAAAGCGCCAATGGCGGTGAGATCGGACGGGCGCGAGACGTCGAAGAGCACGGAATCGGGCTGCGACGCTAGCGCGGCATCGAGGGCCGGCCCGGCGCCGTCGCCCTCATGGCTGCGATAGTCGACGAGCGCGACGCGCTCCAGTCCCTGCGCCTGGAGATGCCGCCTCAGATCGGCCTCCCCCATCGGCGTCACCGGATGGACGCTCATGGTCGGATGGCGGTCGATGCGGTGAACCGTGCCGCCCGCTCCGGCAGCGGCGAAGAGAGTGCCGAACAGGCAGTAGCGCCCGAGATTGGGCTGGCCGCCGATCACCGGCAACAGCGGGTTGGGGAAATGCGGCCGCAGAGCGCGTGCCGCCGCGCCAAGGCTGCCGACCCCAGGCGCACTGTCGAAGGTCGAGCAGCATTTGTAGTGCAGCAGCCCGATGTGGAGCGCGGCAAAGAAGCGCCCGGCCTCGGCAAGCTCCCGTGCCATGGCGTCGGGCGCCATCGCCCGAGTCGCGCCGGCGATGCCGACAGCGTCGAGCGGGCCGGCGCTGGCGAGCTGCGACTGGGTGGGGATGCGCAGGAAGAGCAGAGCGCGCCGGCCGGCCTCCGCCAGCGTGGCGAGCGTGTCGGTCGCGCCGGTGAAGTCGTCGCCATACCAGCCGTAGCGGGGCGCCTCGCTCGCCATGCTCAGCCGCTGCCCTTGCCGAAGAAGGCGAGCGCCTGCGCGAGTTCGTCGTGCGCCTTCGCCGCTTCGCTCAGCGGCACGCCGGCTGCGACCGCCGCCCACGCCTGGCGGATGCTGGCGACGCCCGCAGCGGGGCCGCCGGGATGGGCGAGAATGCCGCCGCCCGCCATGAACAGGAGGTCGTCATGGCCGATCGCATCCCAGGTCCCTTGCGCCGTGCCGGCCCATTGCCCGGATGAGAAGGCCGGCAGCACACGGTCGTCGATGCCGTCGGTCAGTGGCGTGACGCAGTCCTTGGCGGAGGTCACCACCTCCTCGTCCTCCTGTGCGAACTTGCCCTGCAGCCCGTGGACATGCATGTGGTCGACACCAGCCAGCCGCCAGAGGGTCTGGTAGGCCTGGAAGCCGATGCCGAGCAAAGGATGGCGCGAGAGCGCGCCAAAACCGTTGCGATGGCCGTGCAAAGCGAGGCTGGTCGAACGGCGCAGGGTCTCGACCGCCGAGAAGCCGCACCAGTTCATGCTGACCATGACGCAGGAGCCGCCCTCGCGCTCGACCAGCTCGGCATGACGGCGCATCTGATCGGTTTCGGCGGTGATGTTGAAGGCGACCATCACCGCCTTGCCGGTGCGATCCTGATGGCGGCGTACCGCAGCCATTACCGCCGGAACGCGCTGGGCCAGCGGCGCATGCACCGGATCGGCCGAGATCTCGTCATCCTTGATGAAATCGAGCCCGGCCGCACAGAGCTTTCCGACCAGTTCTGCGGTTTCATAGGGGCGGAGGCCGACATTGGGCTTGATGATCGAGCCGATCATCGGGCCATCGATCACGCCGGTTGCGCGGCGGGTGCCGGCGATGCCGCGCGTCGGCAGCGGGAAGAGGCGACGATAGGCAGTCGGCAGGGCCATGCTTTCGAGCCGGAGCCCGGTGACCTCGCCGAGATCGAACAGGTTGCCGGCGACGATCGAGGCCAGCGTCGGCAGGTTGGCGCCGACATTGTCGACCGGGAAGGAGAGCGTGATCCGGGCCCGCCGCCACGGCCCTTCGACGCCCTTCCGCGTCAGCCAGGCATTGGGCAGGCTCGGCTCCGCAGCGCTCTCCAGCTCCTCGACCGCAACGACGACGGCGCGGGTGCGGTCTCGGAGTTCGTCGGTCTCGCCGGCGACACGGGTGAAGGTGCCGCTCGACTGCTCGCCGGCCATGACGTCCGCGACCTTGCGCGGGTCGAGCGGCGTCTCGATCAGATAGGTGGCTTCGAACCGTTCAGCAGCCATCGTCATGTTCCAAAGCCCCGCCCGTCATTGCGAGCGTAGCGAAGCAATCCGGGAGGTCTCGCGCAATCCTTCTGGATTGCTTCGTCGGCTTCACTTCCTCGCAATGACGGGGAGGCGCCATGATCGCTCAGAGCTTGCTGAGATCGGGGAAGGGACGGACCGGGTCCTTGCCGTCCCAGTTTTCGCCCGCCTCGCGGATCAGCCGGAACATCTCGCCCTTGGGGCCGGCGACCTCGGACAGTTCGATCACCGTGCCGGGGTGGTAATGCGTGTCGAAATAGATGAAACGACCGCGCTCGCCGACCTCGCCCGACATCACCGGCTTGAAGCCCTCGGCCAGCAGCCGCGTGAGGTCGGCATCATAATCCGAGGTCCAGTAGGCGACATGCTGCAGGCCGCTATGGCCGGCATCGGTGAAGTCCTTGTACATGGACGGCACCGCGTTGCGGCACTGGATCAATTCGATCTGCAGCGGCCCGGAATTGGCGAGCGCCACCGAATTGTGCGGCTCGTAGGCCTCGCCCTTGTAGCGGTAGTTCCTGATCGGAACCTTGGGATTGTAGAAGAACGGCCCGACGCCGAGCACCCTGCTCCAATAGTCCATCGCCGCCTCGATATCGGGGACGACATAGCCGGCCTGACGGATCTGGCCAAAATGACGGCTCATGGGTGCTTTCCTGCGACGATGACTAGAGGAAGCCGATGGAGAACCACGGCACGGCGGCGACGATGACGAGGCCGACCAGAAGGGCCGCGACATAGGCCCAGATGTATTTGAGGCCCTCGTCGGGATTGATTTTCGAGATCGCGCAGGCGCCGTAGTAGCCGACGCCGAAGGGCGGGGCGAACAGCCCGATGCCCATCGCGAAGATCACGACCATCGAATAGTGCACCTCGTGCACGCCGATCTGCTTGGCGATCGGGAAGAGCAGCGGGCCGAACAGCACGATCGCCGGGATGCCCTCGAGCACGCTGCCGAGGATGACGAAGGCGACGATCGAGATGGCGAGGAAGCCCCAGGTTCCGCCGGGCACCGCCGCCATGACCTTGGCGAGGTCCTGCGAGAAGCCGGATTGCGTCAGGCCCCAGGCCATGGCCGTGGCGCAGCCGATGATGAAGATGATCGCGCCGGTTAGCGAGGCCGTGTCGACCAGCATGCGCTTGAGCCGGCGCCAGTCGAACTGCCGGTAGATCAGGATGCCGGCCAGCACCGCATAGGCGATGCCGATGGTCGAGACCTCGGTCGCAGTGGCGACGCCCTCGACGACGGCGGCGCGAATGACGAAGGGCAGCGCGATGGCGGGCGCCGCGATCAGGCAGAGCCTGCCGATCTCGCGCTTCGAATATTTGGTGACGTGGCTGAGGTCCTCGCCCCGGTTGCGCCACCAGACGACGAAGCAGAGCGCGATGCCGAGCACCACGGCCGGCAACATGCCGCCGGTAAACAGCGCCGCGATCGAGACGCCGGTGACCGAGCCGATGGTGATCAGCACGATCGAGGGCGGGATCGTCTCGGTCTGCGCACCTGTCGCCGAGAGCAGCGCGACGAGGTCGCCGGGCTTGGCGCCGCGCTTCTGCATCTCGGGGAACAGCACCGGCGCGATCGCGGCCATGTCCGCGATCTTCGAGCCGGAAATGCCGGAGACCAGATACATCGCGCCGACCAGCACATAGGACAGGCCGCCGCGGACATGGCCGAGCAGCGAGGCGAGGAACTGGATCATGGCGCGGGCCATGCCGGTCATCTCGATCAGCGCGCCCAGGAAGATGAACAGCGGCACGGCGAGCAGGATGAGATGGCTCATGCCCTCGTCGAGGCGGCCGACCATAACCACCATCGGCGTCGAGGTCGTCAGCGAGAGATAGCCGAAGGTGGCGAGCGCGAAGGAGAAGGCGATCGGCACCCCGGCGAAGACGTTCGCCGCGACGACGCCGACGAAGAAGATGACCAAGTTCAGCTTGCCGAGCGGCTTCAGGATCGGCCCTGCGACATAGAACAGCCCGATCAGCGCCACGGTGATCCCGACCGCCAGCGCGACGGTCTTCCACGAGCCGAAGCGCAGCAGCCGGCAGAACGCGGCGAACAGCATCAGTACGATGCCGATCGGCAGCGCCGCGGCGCGCCAGGAATTGGCAATCTCCAGCGCCGGGGTGACGATGAAGCGCTCATCCTCGGCATAATCCAGCGCATCTGGCAGGATCATCACCAGGAAGGCGATCGCCGCGGTGATGGCGAGCGCCTCGAGCAGGAGGCGCGCCTGCGGGCCGACGCGGGTGACGAGGCCGGTCATGCGCATATGCTCGCCGCGGCGCAGCGCCACGACTGCGCCGAGCATGGAGAGCCAGAGGAAGAGGATCGAGGCGAGCTCGTCCGACCAGACGAGCGGCGCATGGAAGGCGTAGCGGGCGGTGACGCCGGCTCCGAGGATGACGATCTCGGCGAGGACGAGCACGGCCGCGACGAGCTCGACCACCGTGCCGACGGCGCGGTCGAGCCTGTCGGCGAGGCGACCGAGGCCGGTCGCCGGCATGGCCGGCGACGGCAAAGTGGCGGCGTGAGCGTCCATGGCGTTTCCCCGAGAATTCGGCTGCGGCTCACTCGCTCAGGCGAGCTTGCCGACCGCCCCCTCGAGCAGGCCCCAGGCTTCGGCGCCGAAGCGCTCCTGCCATTCCCTATAGAACCCGCCTTCGCGGAGCTTGGCCCGGAAGCTGTCGGGGTTGGTCTTGTTGAAGGCAAGCCCCTTCGATTGCAGGTCGGCCTGCACGGTATCGTTGAGGCTCTTGATGTCGCCGCGCTGGGCGACGCCGGCGTCGTTGATGGCGGACGCCACGATCTTCTGGATATCCGGCGGCAGAGCGCGCCAGGCGCGGCCATTGGCGATGAACCAGAAGCCGTCCCAGATATGGTTCGAGACCGCGCAGCTCTTCTGGACTTCGTAGAGCTTGGCGACCTGGATGATCGGCAGCGGGTTCTCCTGGGCATCGACGACCTTGGTCTGCAGCGCCGAATAGACCTCGGAGAACTGCAGGCTGGCCGGCGCTGCGCCGAGCGCCTTGAACATCGAGATCGAGAGCGGCGAGACCGGCACGCGGATCTTGAGCGAGGCCATGTCGGCCGCCTGCTCGATCGCCTTGCCCGATGTGGTCATCTGGCGGAAGCCGTTGTCCCACATCTTCTCGAAGGCATAGAGATTGACCTTCTCGATGGCGGCGCGGACATGCGCGCCGACCGGGCCGTCCATCGCCTTCCAGACCTGGTCGTAGTCGGCGAAGGCGAAGCCGACGGCGTTGATCGCCGCGACCGGCACCAGCGTCGCGATCACCAGCGCCGAGGGTGTGAAGAAGGTGATGCCGCCATTGCGGACCTGGCTCAGCATGTCGGTGTCGCCGCCGAGCTGGTTGTTCGGGAAGATCTTGATCTCGACCCGGCCGTTGGTCTCCTTGGCAACGCGCTCGGCCGCCTGCTGGGCGCGGATGTTGAGCGGATGGCTGAGCGGCAGGTTGTTGCCGTATTTCAGCTCGATCTCGGCAGCCCGCGCGATCATCGGCATGCCGATCAGCGAAGCGGCGGGGGCGGCGAGGCCCTTGATGAGCGCGCGGCGGCTCGGTCCGGTCATGATGTCCTCCCTGGACTTCCTGATGCGATTTGATCGCTCTTGAGTGCTTGACGCTCAGCATAGAAATCGCCTCTGATGGTCTTCAAGCTCATTTTCTGATGGTTTTTGATTGAATGAATGCGCCGATTCGCAAGACTGACGAGGAGAACGCGCTACCGCGCCGCCGACAGATGGCGCGGGTCGAGGATGTCGCGCGGCTCGCCGGAGTCTCGACAGCGACGGTCGACCGGGTGCTGAACCAGCGCCCCGGCGTGCGGCCTGCGACCGTCCAGCGCGTGCTGAAGGCGGCGGGCGAGCTCGGCTATGTCATGGAGGGGGCGTTGCCGGCGAGCGCGCTCCGCCCCCTGCGGCTCGGCTTCCTGCTGCCGGCCGGGAACAACCGCTTCCTCGGCCTGCTCGGCCGGCTGATCGCGGGATCGCAGGACCAGCTGGCGTCCTTCAACATGCGCGCAAGGGTCGAGCATATCGAGAGCTTCAAGCCGGAGCTGCTCGCCCATGAGCTCCGGCGCATCGGCCGCGAGGTCGACGGCATCGCCTTCATGGCGCTGGAGCATCCGACCGTGCGCGAGGCGGTCGATGCGCTCGCCGAGCGCGGCGTCCCCAGCGTCACGCTGATCTCCGACATCGCCAACACGGCCCGCGCCGCCTATGTCGGCCTCGACAACCGCGCCGCCGGGCGCACCGCCGGCCAGCTCATCGCCCGATTCATCGGGCCGCGCCGGGCCAAGGTGGCGATGATCGCCGGCAGCCTGAGCTATCGCGCCCATGAGGAGCGCGAGATGGGCTTCCTGCATCTGTTCGAGGAGCTCTATCCCGACATCGAGGTCGTCGGCCTGCGCGAAGGCCATGACGACGAGGCCAAGAACTACCGCCAGACCAAGACCCTGCTCGGCCAGCATCCGGACCTCGCCGGCATCTACAATATCGGCGGCGGGCCCGAAGGCATCGCCCGGGCGCTGAAGGAGGCCGGGCGGCAGGATATCGTCTTCGTCGGCCATGGTTTGACGCCGGAGACGCGCGGCCTCCTCGTCGACGGCACCATGGATGCGGTCATCACCCAGCAGCCGCTGGCGACGCTGATGAGCTGTGTTGCAATCTTTGCCAACCTGCGTGCCGGGCGGCCGGCGGCCGAAGGCACGGCTCGGCCCGGCATCGAGATCGTGCTGCGCGAGAACCTGCCCTGAGGGGCGCGATCGCAAGGGCGCCCGCTTGCAAATATAAGCGCTGGTCGTCCCGGGCGAAGCGGAGCGTAGACCCGGGACCCATTCCGGAACCTTTTTCGGAAAGGCTCAGGAATGGATCCCGGATCGGCGCCGCTACGCGGCTTGTCCGGGATGACCCTGGGTTTGATTGCCAAGCTCGTTCGCAGAATGGCGCTCGGCCAAGCTTCAACCCTGCGCCACAGTCGCCCGCCTGACGATCCCTGCCAGCTCCGGCGATGGGTCGAGCGTGCCGAAGACATAGCCCCAGTCGGCATCGAGCCGCGAGCGGCAGAAGCTCTCGAACACGGCTTCATCGGCATGCTTCCTGAGCTCCGAAGCCTGCAGCGCATAGGTCATCAGATTGGCGAGGCGGCGGCCATGGCCGTCATCGTTGCGTGGTTTGGCGGCTTCGTCGCCGAGCCGGTCGAGCCAGCGGTCGAGGGCGCGGTTGGCGCCGCGCACCGCACCGACCTCGGTCATGAAAGCCTCCTTGGTACGCGGCTCGCGGTTGAAGGCGCGCAGCACGTCCATGCACATCATGTTCGAGGTGCCCTCCCAGATCGCGTTGAGCGGCGCCTCGCGATAGAGCCGCGCCATCGGGTTCTCCTCGATGAAACCGTTGCCGCCATGGCACTCCAGGGCTTCGACGACGAAGGCGGCGGCGCGCTTGCAGTTCCAGAACTTCGCCAGCGGGGTGGTGACGCGGGCGAGGTGGCGCTCCTGCTCGCTTCCCTCCATCGCATCGGTCGCGGCGGCCACCCTGAAAGCCATCAGCGTCGAAGCCTCGGAGTCGATGGCGAGATCGGCGAGGATATTGGTCATCATCGGCTGCTCGGCGAGCGACGAGCCGAAGCCGCGGCGCGACTGGGTATGGTTCAGCGCCAGCGTCAGCGCCTGGCGCATCAGCCCGGCCGAGCCGACGGCGAAGTCGAGCCGGGTCAGATGCGCGTGGCTGAGGATTTCCTTGATGCCGGCGCCCTCCTCGCCGACGAGCCAGCCGAGGCATTCGCGGAATTCGACCTCGGAGGAGGCATTGGAGCGGTTGCCGGCCTTGTCCTTGAGGCGCTGGATCTGCAGGCGGTTGCGGCTGCCATCGGGCAGGAAACCCGGGCAGAATAGGCAGGAGACACCGCTTTCGGTGCGCGCCAGGGTGAAGAACCCGTCGGATTGCGGCACCGAGAAGAACCATTTGTGCCCGGTTATCAGATAGACCCGGCCGTCAGGCGTATCCTCGAGGAAACGCGCCGTGGTCTGGGTCTGGCGCAGGTCCGAGCCGCCCTGCTTCTCGGTCATCGCATAGCCGATGCTGGCGCTCTCCTTCAGCGCCACCGGTAGCGGGCGCTTGTCGTAGCGGCCCGAGGTGATCTTCTGCCGCCAGAGCGCAAATTCCGGCTGGGCGAGGCCGGGAAATGCGGCATAGGTCATGCCGGTCGGGCACCCCGTCCCGTGCTCGACCTGGTTCCAGAGATAGGAGAGGACGGCGCGAGCGAGATGGCCGTTCGGCTCGCTCGTCTTCCAGGCGAGCGAGGGCACTTCATGAGCGAAGGCCAGCGCCATGAGCTCATGCCAGGCCGGATGGAACTCGATCCAGTCGATGCGATTGCCGTAGCGGTCGTGAGTCCTGAGCTCAGGCACATGGCGATTGGCGAGGCGGGCGAGTTCCTGCACCTCGGCGTCGCCGGCCCGGGCGCCGAGCGCCGTCGCCTTGTCAGCGACCCAGGGCGCCCCGCGCGCGACGATGCCCCGCAGCACCGCATCACCGGAGAAGGCGTTCCAGCCGATGGCGGGCCGGGCCTGGTTGAGGACTTGGTGAGTCGCGTAAGCGTGGACGGTCATTCCGCCGCCTCCTGTGTCGTCACGCGCTCCGGCACTTCGCAGCCGGTGACGCAGCAGCGGCCGGGTTGCTTGCTGACGCGCGAGCCGTCGGCGAGCACGCCGCGATCGAGCAGGCTCTCGACCAGCGCGACCTTCTCCATGACGGGGTAGTTGCGCCAGATCTCGCGCTTCATCGCCTCGGGCGAGCCGCCGCCATGCAGCGAGATCACCGAGTACCAGCCGGCCTCCTTGGATACGGTGAGGTCCTCGATGAAGCGGGCGACCTCGGCGCGCTGCTCATAGGGGATATCCGGCCGTCCGGTCAGCACGGCCGCGAGCGAGGCCGAGGTCTCGGGATTGTGGTCCTCGTCCGGACCGGGGAGGGCGACGACGAGGCCGCCAGAGACATAATGGGCGATGCGGTGCATGTCGTAGATCTTGGTAGCGAGCAGCAGCTTGCCGATATTGGCGAAAACTGCGTCGGGCATCGCCACGCCCGAAGCGTCCTTGCTGCAATAGACCGAGGCCGCGACGCCGCAGGCAAAGAAGCTCTCGGTGATGGTGATCAGCTCGACTAGCTGCTCGCGGACATGGGAGTGCCTGTCGGCATCGAGTCCATTCGCTTCGACTATCAGCGCGCCGGCACCGATCAGGAGGTCGCCGAAGCCGGCCCGGGCAGCGATGCAGCTCTGGCGGTGATGGGTGGCGTAGCTGGTGGTGAGATAGCCGGCCTCCTCTGTCTCGCCGGCCATGAACACGCGCTCCCAGGGCACGAAGACGTCGTCGAACATCACCGCACCGGTCGACTGGCCATATTTCGCCGAGAACTTGGCGGCGGGATCGCCCGGGCGCCCGGCCGGGCGCGCGACGATGGTGATGCCCTGCGCATCGCAGGGCACGGCGCAGCAGACGGCGAAATCCTCGTCGCCCTTGGCGTGGGTGCGGCAGGGCATGACCAGGAATTCGTGGACATAGGGCGCGCCGGTGACGATCGCCTTGGTGCCGCGGATGACGACGCCGTCGGGGCGCCGCTCCTTGATGTGGACATAGGAATCGCGATTGGCTTGCTGCCCCGGCCGCAGCGAGCGGTCGCCCTTGGCGTCGGTCATGGCAACGCCGCAGGTCAGGTCCTCATCCTGGATACGGTGCATATAGGCGAGGAAGCGCTGGGTGTAATCGCTGCCGTGATTGGCGTCGGCCCGCACCGTCGCCTGCAGGATGCCGTTGAAGGCGTCATGCGTCAGGTAGCGCTGGGCGCAACCGGAGATCTTGCAGACCAGACGAACGGCCTCGAGCTTGGCGAGCAGGTCGCTGGACGAGGCGTCGATATGGAGCATGCGGTTGACGGTCTTGCCGGACGAGCCCTGCACCGCCGTCATGATCGGCCGATAGGCCTCGTCATGGGCGAGGTCATAGGTGATACCGATACCGTTGATCCCCGGGAGCAGGAGCTTTTCGTCGGCGACGCTCTCGACCCGTTGCCCGCCGACGAAGACGCGCGGTTGGTAGGCACGCAGGGATTCGCGGTAGCCGGCGGCGTCCATCAGCATGCTAGCCTCCTCCCGATAGGGTGTTGCCGTTAAAATTGAACGGCGTTAGATTTTCGTCAAGAGGGTTGGAGACAGTCCAGAGTGAGCGAGGGAGCAGCAGGCCGGAAGCGCGGGCGCTACGCCGCAACGGATGCGAAACGCGAGGGCATCGTCACTGCCGCGCGCGCCGTATTCGAACGCGAGGGGCTGGACGGCGCCTCACTGCGGGCGATCGCAGCCGAGGCCGGCTACACGCCGGCGGCGCTCTATTTCCATTTCGACTCGAAGGAAGCGCTCTATGCCGAGGTGCTCGGCCGCTCGATCGCGACACTGCAGGAGGCGGTCGACATGGCGGTCGCTGCCGCCAGTACCTCGGCCGAGCGCTTCTCGGCAGCCGCCCTCGCCTTCTTCGACTTCTATGCCGCAAATCCGCGCGATCTCGACCTCGGCTTCTATCTGTTCCGCGGCGGCATGCGCCCGCACGGCCTTGGCCGCGAGCGCGACAGGGCCTTGAACGAGGCGCTGGAGGGGACTTTGGCGCCGATCCGCGCGGCGGCGCTGGCGCTAGGCGCCGATGCCGCGCAGGCCGACTTGATCATGACCGACGCCTTCGCCCATGCTTCCGGCGTGCTGCTGCTGGCGCATACGCGGCGCATCCGCATGTTCGGTACGCCGCCGCGCAGGCTGATGGAGCGTCATGTCGAAACCGAGCTCGACCGGCTCCTGCGGAGATGACGCCGATGCACCTGATGAGCGCCAAGCGGTCCCGCCTCGTCATCATCGATTTCCAGGCACGCCTGATGCCGGCGATCCATGACGGACCCCGCCTCGTCGCCAATGCCGGTAAGCTGGTGGCGGCGGCAAAGCTGCTGGAGGTGCCGATCGTGATGACAGAGCAGAATCCCGCCGGACTCGGCGCGACGGTGCCGGAGCTGGCGGAGGCTGCGTCCGCGATCGCCAAGATGAGCTTCGATGCCTGCGCCGCGCCTGGCTTCATCGAAGCCATCTCCGGCGACGAAGACCTGATCCTCTGCGGCTGCGAGGCGCATGTCTGCTTCGGCCAGACCGCGCTCTCACTGCTCGAGAACAAGCGCCGCGTCTTCGTGGTGCAGGACGCGGTCGGTTCACGCGTGCCGGAGAGCAAGGAGGTGAGCTTGAGGCGGCTGCAGCGGCATGGCGCCGAGGTCGTCACCACCGAGATGGTCGTGTTCGAATGGCTGCGCACGGCCGAGCATCCGCAGTTCCGCGCTGCGCTCGCGCTGGTCAAGTGAAGCGGGTACGAGATGTGGGTTCGGAAACGCAAGCCCTCCCCCCGCTTGCGGCGGGGAGGGCTGGGTGTGGGGCAGTGCCGCTCGGCACTGGACCGGAAGACGTCCCGAACCCTGCTTTGCGGCCCCTCATCCCTAACCCTTCCCCACCGCAAGCGGGGGAAAGGGAATCTCAAAGCGATCGGCCATGACCCAGCCCGCCCTCTGGTATTTCGACATCATCTCGCCCTTCGCTCATCTGGCGCTGACGCGGCTGGGTGCGATCCGGGAGCACCGGCCGGTGCTGCTGAAACCCCTCGTCTTCGGCGGGGTGCTGAAAGCCTGGGGCCAGCTCGGGCCGGCGGAGATCGCACCCAAGCGCGTCCACACTTATCGGCTGGCGACGCATCTGGCGCAGGCGATGGGCGTACCCTTCCGCTTTCCGCCGGCCCACCCGTTCAACCCGCTCGCGATGCTGCGGCTGCTGACGGCGCTCGACGGCAGCGAGGCGGCGGTCACTGCCGCCTTCCGTCTCGTCTGGGGCGAAGGACGCGACGCCAACGACCAACAGGTCCTGCAGAAGGTCGCCGATGCCGCCGGCCGCCCCGATGCCTTGGCGCGGATCGGAGAGCAAGAGGTGAAGGGCCGGCTGCGGCAGGCGACCGAGGACGCAGTTGCCGCCGGCGTCTTCGGCGTGCCGAGCCTGGTGATCGACGGCGAGGTCTTCTGGGGCGTCGATGCCATGCCGATGGCGCTGGACTATCTCGCCGATCCCGCCACGTTCCGCAGCGGCGAGATGGCGCGTATCTCGGCCTTGCCGGAAGGCATCCAGCGGCAGCGCTAGACGAAGACGAGGGAACCAACCGGCGGCAGCCACAGTTTCACGATGTTGTCGGTTTACGCCTGTCCTGGACAGGCGGATCATCCGCCACCGACGACGAAAGGAGACGCCGATGCTGCGCCGTTCGTTCCTGAAATTCGGTTTCGCCGGGCTCGCCGCGCCGAACCTGATCCTGCGCAGCGCGCAAGCGACCGGCCAGACCCAGCCCGGGAGCCCGTTTATCGTCACCTATTTCGAGGTGCCGGAGATCAAGGGCTCGCGCGACGTCACCGATGCCGGCGACGGCACGATCTGGGTCTGCGGCCAGCGCAATGGCGTGCTCGGCCGCTTCGATCCCCGCACCAGCCAGACCAAGGTGGTCCCGCTCGGTGACGGCGCCGCGCCGCACGGCGTGGTGCGCGGGCCGGACGGGGCCGCCTGGGTCACCGAAGGCGGCCAGAACGCCATCGCCCGCGTCGACGACAAGACCCATAAGGTCGATCTGTTCAAGCTGCCGGAAGGGCGCGAGCGCGCCAATCTCAACACGCCTGTCTTCGACAAGGCCGGCATGCTCTGGTTCACCGGCCAGAACGGCATCGTCGGCCGCCTCGATCCCAAATCCGGCAAGATGGACATCTTCGATGCACCACGCGGCGCCGGTCCCTATGGCATGACGCGCACACCCTCGGGCGAGATCTGGTTCGCCTCGCTCGCCGGCAACTATATCGCCCGGGTCAACACGCAGAGCGGCAGCTTCACCGTGGTCGATCCGCCGACCCAAGGCCAGGGCGCGCGCCGGGTCTGGTCGGATTCGAAGAACCGGATCTGGGTCAGCGAGTGGAACTCCGGGCAGGTCTCGTCTTTCGACAGCGAAAGCGGCAGCTGGAAGGGCTGGAAGCTGCCCGGCGACAAGCCGCGGACCTATTCGGTCTATGTCGACGACGCCGACAAGGTCTGGCTGACCGATTTCGCGCTCAACAGCATCGTCCGCTTCGACCCGCTGACCGAGGAGTTCAGCAGCTTCCCGAGCAACAAGCCCGGCGCCAATGTCCGCCAGATGGATGGGCGGACCGGCGAAGCCTGGGGCGGCGAGAGCGGCACCAACCGGCTGGTGCGGATCCAGACGGTGAAGCCGGCGTGAGGGCTGCCTCGGCCGCGCTCGTCGCGTTTTGCGTGATCGCTGGTGGAGCGGTCCAGGCGCAAGAGCCAGTCGGAGCCGCCATCTTCAAGACCTGCCAACCCTGCCACAGCCTCGATCCGGCCCAAGCCGGGATGGCGGGTCCGCACCTCGCCAAGCTCGGTGGGCGCGTGCTCGGTTCGGCCGAGGGTTTCGACTATTCGCCGGCGTTCAGGGCCGCGAAAGCGCGGGGGCTCGCCTGGGATCGCGAGCGACTGCTGAGCTATCTCGCCGATCCCGATGCGGTCGTGCCCGGCGGCTGGATGAGTCCGCCCGCCGGCGTCAGCGCGGCGGACCGGGCGGCCGTGACCGACTATCTGCTCGGCAAATAGAAGCCGCTCACAGCGGCTTCTTGATCCACTTGGCAATGACGCCGACGATGCCCTCGCGGAAGAGCAGCACACAGATCACAAAGATGATGCCTTGCACCACCGTGACCCAGGCGCCGAGCGTCGCCAGGAAGTTCTGCATGGAGACGATGACGAGCGCGCCGACGATTGGGCCGAAAACGGTGCCGAGCCCGCCGACCAGCGTCATCAGCACGACTTCGCCCGACATCGACCAGTGCACGTCGGTCAGCGACGCCAGCTGGAAAACGATCGCCTTGGTCGCGCCGGCGAGGCCGGCGAGGCCGGCCGAGAGCACGAAGACGGCGAGCTTGTACTGGCTGGCGCGGTAGCCGAGCGAGATGGCGCGGGGCTCGTTGTCGCGGATCGCCTTGCAGACCTGGCCGAAGGGCGAGTGGATGATCCGGTAGATCAGCAGGAGGCCGCCCATGAAGACCGCCGCAACGAGCCAATAGAGGGCGCGATCGTCGGCGAGGCTGACCATACCGAGCAGTTTGCCGCGCGGCACGGCCTGGATGCCGTCCTCGCCGCCGGTGAAGCGCGGCGTCTGCAGCGAGAAGAAGAAGGCCATCTGAGCCAAGGCCAGGGTGATCATGGCGAAATAGATGCCCTGGCGGCGGATCGCGAGCGAACCGAAGGCGAGGCCGAGCAGCGCAGCGATCCCCGTGCCGGCCAGGATGGCGAGCTCCGGCGTCAGCCCCCAGTGCTTGGCTGTG
>PNLY01000082.1 GCA_013823325.1 Methylobacterium sp. | reverse complement strand
GAGGCCGACCAGCGCGTCATAGCAATGGCCGCGCATGGTGAGTTCGACCGAGTCCGCGATGACTTCGCGCGAAGCCAGCGACGACTTCATGCCCTGGTGGCCCATGGCGATGCCGTCGGTCACGGTGATCGTGCAGAACTCGCGCGGCGTGCCATTGGCCGAGGCGACGCCCTTCTTCACGGCCTGGGCCTGGCGCATCAGGGCGATGTTGCAGGGCGCGGCCTCGTTCCAGCAGGAGGCGACGCCGACGAAGGGCTGCGCGATCTGCTTCGCGGTCATGCCCATCGCGTAATAATAGGAGCGATGCGGAGCACGGGCCGGCCCGACACTCACGTGCCGGCTGGGCAGCTTCGACTTATCGAATACGCGTGCGTCCATTCAAACTCTGTCCCGCCACCCCACCTAGCGGGCGCCAGATGTGCCACGCCGCCGCCCGCCGGTGCAATCGTGAGCCCCCGAGCCACCGACCGAGCATTTTATGCTCCGCATCCTGCCTGAAGGGGCTTAATTCTTCCGTATCTCAGATAGTTACTGAAATTTGCAGCTGAGGCCGCTTTATGGCGGCTTCGCGGCAATCGTGGCAGTCCGCCCGCGCTACGCTGCAATAGCTGCCGATGTTGTAGAAAAGTCACGGCATCGCGGTGCGCAAAGGCATACGCACGGCCCTTACCCGCAATCCCAGCGTGCAGCCGGATATGTCCGGCGGTTCACGGTCCCGGCACAGCGTCATGCCGAACAGGCGAACTGAAACAATCTCACCCAGGCCTGCGCCATTCCACCAGCTTCCGGCGGCGGAAAAGCTCCTCATCAAGCTATTGAAGTCGTACCACTTTTAGATCCTCCGAGCGGAACCGGCCGAGCGGTCGGTGACAACCTTTGAGTCGCAAAGATTAGAATTCATCCAATGAGAAGCCAGTTTAGAATAGATATAACGCATTGAAATAAAAGGGATATTACCCTTGACCACCCCGGTTTGCCGCTCTACCGCTCCCTCTCGAATGGCCGATTTGCACAGCCCCGCCCGAAGGAGCGAACCATGACCATCCGCACAGCGCTCGCCGCGACAGCCCTGGCGTCCTGCCTGCTGGCCGCCCCTGCCCTTGCGCAGAGCGTCAACCTCTACACGACGCGTGAGCCGGCTCTGCTCAACCCGGTGATCGAGGCCTTCACCAAGGACACCGGCATCAAGGTCAACGCGGTCTTCCTCAAGGACGGGCTGCAGCAGCGCATCCAGGCCGAAGGCGCCAACAGCCCGGCCGACGTGATGCTCGTGGTCGATGTCGGCGAGATCCAGGCGGCGGCCGATGCCGGCGTTACCCAGCCGGTCAAGTCGGCGCTGGTCGACAAGATCGTGCCGGCCCAGCTGCGCGGCGCCGGTGACAACTGGATCACGCTGACCAAGCGCGCCCGCATCGTCGTCGTCTCCAAGGACCGAGTGAAGCAGGGCGCGATCACCTATGAGGACCTCGCCGATCCCAAGTGGAAGGGCAAGTTCTGCATCCGCTCGGGCCAGCACCCCTACAACACGGCCCTGTTCTCGGCCTATCTCGGCCATCACGGCGCGGAGAAGACCGAGGCCTATCTGAAGGCGCTCAAGGCCAACACCGCCCGCAAGCCCGGCGGCGGCGACCGCGACGTCGCCCGTGACATCCTCTCGGGCCAGTGCGACATCGCCATCATCAACACCTATTATATCGGGCTGATGAGCAAGGCGACGAACGAGCAGAAGGGCTGGTACGAGGCGATCAAGCCGCTCAAGACCACCTTCGCCAATGGCGGCACCCATGTGAACGTCTCGGCCGCCGCGATCGCCAAGCACGCGCCGAACAAGGAGAACGCCGTCAAGCTGATCGAGTACATGCTCGGCGAGAAGGCTCAGCACCTCTATGCCGACGGCAATTTCGAGTTCCCGGTCAATGCCGACGTCAAGGAAGCCGCGGCCGTGAAGCTGCTCGGCGCCGTCACACCGGACAAGCTGCCGCTCGCCGATATCGCCAAGAACCGCAAGGCCGCCTCCGAGCTGGTCGACAAGGCCGGCTTCGACAATTGAGCCTGAGCGCATCCACAGCGCATCCAGAACGGCCGCCAGCTCGCTGGCGGCCGTCGACGCGTCTGGTTTATGTCACCGCGGCTGCCGCCGGCCTGGTTGCCCTGCCGGTGCTGGCGCTCGCCTTCACCGCATTGTCGCGCGAGGCGCTGACGGTCTGGCCGCATCTGGCCGCCAATGTCCTGCCGGTCGCGCTCTGGAACACGGCCCTGCTGCTCGCCGGCGTCGCCCTGTTCTGCGGGACGGTCGGCACCGGCACCGCCTGGCTGGTGACCCAGTATGAATTCCCCGGCCGCCGCAGCCTGGAATGGCTGCTGGTGCTGCCGCTGGCGCTGCCGACCTACATCACCGCCTATGTCTACGTCGAAATCCTTGGTTTCCAGGGGCCGTTCCAGACTGCGCTCAGGGCACTGACCGGCTGGCGCTCGCTGCGCGACTACTGGTTTCCCGATCCGCGCAACCTGCCGGGCGCGATCCTGATCCTCGGGATCGTGCTCTACCCTTATGTCTATCTCAGCGTGCGCGCGCTCTTTTCGATGCAGAGTGCCGCGCTGATCGAATCCGCCCGCACGCTCGGGACAAGGCGCTGGCCGCTGTTCTGGCGCATCGGCCTGCCGATGGCCCGCCCCGCCCTCGCCGCCGGCCTCACCCTCGCTCTGCTCGAGACGCTGAACGATATCGGCGCCAGCGAATATCTCGGCGTCCGCTCGCTGACCATCTCGGTCTACACCACCTGGATCAATCGCGGCTCGCTGGCCGGCGCCACCCAGATCGCCTGCGTCATGCTGCTCGTCGTGGTCGGATTGATGGCCGCCGAGGCGCGCACGCGCGGCGGGCGGCGCTTCGCCCTGCCGGTCAAGCGGCCGCGCCCGGTCGGCCGCATCCAGCTCTCGGGGGCTCGCGGCTGGGCGGCGTCGCTCGCCTGCTTCCTGCCGGCGCTGTTCGGGGCGGTGCTGCCGCTCTACTACCTGCTGGCCGAACTGTGGCGCCGCGACCTCCTCGTCCAGGCCGATGCGGCGCTCTGGAGGGCGCTCGCCAATACCGTCGCGATCTCGGCGCTTTCGGCCGCGTTGATTGTTGCGATCGGCCTCGGCATCGCCGCGGCGCTGCGGCTCGGGCGTGAGCGCGCCTTGCCGCTGCTCGCCCGCATCGCCTCGCTCGGCTACGCCTTGCCGGGCACGGTGCTGGCGCTCGGGCTGCTGGTGCCGCTCGCCGCTTTCGACAACCTCGTCGCCGACGCCAGCCGCGCGCTCTTCGGCGCGAGCCCGGGCCTGGTCCTGCTCGGCTCGGGCGCTGCCCTGGTCATCGCCTATCTCGTGCGCTTCCTTACCATCGCCGTGAACGGGGTCGAGAGCGGCTATGCCCGCATCTCGCCGCGCATCGACGACGCCGCGCGCTCGCTCGGCGCCGACCGGCACGAATTGCTGCGCCGGCTGCACTGGCCGCTGATGCGTCCGGCCATCGCCGCTGCCGCCCTGCTCGTCTTCGTCGATTGCATGAAGGAATTGCCGGCGACGCTGCTGCTGCGCCCACTCAATTTCGACACCCTCGCCACCCTGGTCTATGGCCACGCCGCCCGCGGCGTCTTCGAGGACGGCGCCTTGGCGGCGCTGCTGATCGTCGCGATCGGCATCTATCCGGCGCTGAGACTCGCCCAAGCCGGCGAGCAGCAACCGGTTTCACGCGAGAATTGAGATGTTTCCCCGGCTTTCCGGCGTCCAGGCGGGTGCAGAACTCGACATTCACGAGCCGGAGGACTAAACCCTTGCCGCGCGACGATAGTCCGGCTGCTCCAGCCGAATCGCTCGCGCTATCGGATTGCCTGACGACGGGCTCCCGCCGTCACGCAGATGAAGGCCACGACACCCGGCCATGTCACGACGCGCACTCCTGATCGGCTTCGCCGTCGCCGCGCTGCTGCTCACGCTCGGGCTGCGGTCGTGGAATCTTGCTCTGTCGCAGGTCGAGCGCTCCGTCGTCGCCGGCATCGAAGCCCGGACCGGCCTCAAGGTGACCGGCATGCGCCGCGCCGAGATCGCGATCTTGCCGCTGCCCCGGATCAGCCTCTCCGATGTCAGCTTCGTCGATCCGCAGGGCGTGCTCTCGGGCAAGGCAGCGCGCCTGCGCGCCCGCGCCCGCCTGTTGCCCCTGATCGGCGGACAGCTCGACTTCGACCGCATCGATCTGGTCGCACCTGAGATCGACATCGCCGCCGGTGAAGCCGGTGGCAGCTACGCTCTCTGGCTCGACCGCATTCTCGGCTATCTCGCGCGTCTCGACAGCCAGACCCGGCTCGTTCTGAATTCCGGCAGCGTGATGATGCGCTCGGAGAGCACGGTCCTGACGACGCTGCGCGACGTCAACCTGCTGATCGAGGAACGGACGGCGCAGGCACCGGTCGCGCTCGCCGGCTCGTTCACCTGGCGCGGCGAGGCAACCAAGGTCGATATCCTCTGGCCCGTTGCCGGCGAGCGGGCCCGCACTGCCTTCTCCCTCGGCTCGCGCCTGATGAACCTGCGCCTCAACGGCACGCGCTCGGCCGCCCAGGGCACCACCAGCGGCCAGGTCGAGTTCAGCACGAAATCGCTGTCCGACGCCCTCGCCTGGATCGGTCCGCGCCCACGCATCGCCTCGCTGGTCCGTCAGGTCGAATTGACCGCGCAAGCCCAGATCGGCCCGGGCAGTGCCGCGCTCGACTCGGTCGTCGCCATGGTCGATGGCCACCAGCTCGAGGGCGCTCTCAAGCTCGACGGCGCCATGCCCAACTGGGCGCTGTCGGGCACGCTCGCCGGCGCCGAATTCGACCTCGGGCGCCTGCTGCGCCAGGCCGAGCCGCAGATGCCGGCCGGCAGCAGCGAAACGGCCGACACGCCGCTCGAATTCGACGGCTGGACCACCAACGATGTCGACCTGCGCCTGTCGCTCGACTCCGCCCGGATCGGTGCGGCCCGGTTCGGTGACCTCGCGGCCCAGCTCCTGATCCGCAAGGGCCGCTTCGAGGCCTCGCTGCTGCGCGCCTCGGCCTATGGCGGCTCGGCCCGCGCCCGCATCCTCGCCACACCGGTCGCCGCCGGCGCCGACGTCAAGCTGCAGCTCGGCCTCGAAAAGGTGAATCTCGCTCTGGTCGCCGACGATCTGCCGGCGCTCGCCCGGCTCAGCGGCACCGCGACCGGGCAGCTCGCCTTCGACGGCGTCGGCAGTAGTCTGGAACAGGTGGTGAGTTCGCTGACCGGCCGCGCCGGCCTGACGATCCGGCAGGGCGAATTCCGCGGCATCGCCTTCCCCGATCTGCTGCGCAAGGCCGAGAAGCCGCCGACCTCGGCGCGCGACTGGCGCCAAGGCAAGAGCGCCTTCGAGACCCTGCAGCTCTCGGCGCTCGCCAATCTCGGCGTGCTCTACATCACCGATACGCAGATCGCCGGCTCGGGCTACAACGTCGTCCTCAACGGCACGGCCGATCTCACCCGGCGCTGGCTCGACCTCAACGGCGCGCTGAGCTCGACCACGACCTCGACGCGCGTGCCGTTCGACTTGCGCGGCCCGTTCTTCGGCGCCGCCTTCACGCCCGAAATCGATGCGGCCTTGCGGCCGATCGGCCCGGCGATTCCGCTGCTGCGCTAGAAAACAGCGTCATGCTCGGGCTTGACCCGAGCATCTCAGGCTGGAGAAGGCGCAAGTGGGCGCCATCTCCTCAGGAGCTTCTCGGGTCTGCGCTCCGCTTCGCCCGAGAATGACGGCAAGCGGGAGGCTCACGCCTCCCCGGCCGGCTCTTCACCCACGCCATTCTCGCCTTCGCCGGCCTCGCTGTCGTCCTCGGCTTCCTCGCCGATCCGCTCGACCGAGACGACCTTCTCGCCCTCGGCCGTGTTGAACACGGTGACGCCCTGGGTCGAGCGCCCGGCGATGCGGATGCGGTTCTGCGGGCCGGCATCGACCGGCACGCGGATCACCTGCCCGCCATCGGTGACGAGCATGATCTGCTCCTTCTCCTCGGCCGGGAAGGAGGCGACCAGCTTGCCGTTGCGCTCGTTGACCACCATGGCGACGATGCCCTTGCCGCCGCGGCCGGTCACCCGGTACTCGAACGACGAGGAGCGCTTGCCGTAGCCGTTCTCCGACACCGTCAGGATGAACTGCTCGGCGGCGCCCATCTCGGCGTACTTCTCCTGGCCGAGCTCGATATCGCTGCCGGTCTCCTCGGCATCTGCGCTCGTCACTGGCTCGGCCGCCTCCTCGCCCTCGCCGGTCAGCGCCCTGCGGGCAGCGGCGGCACGCTTGAGATAGGCGGCGCGCTCGTCCGGCGTCGCGTCGAGATGGTGCAGGATCGCGAGCGAGATCACCTCGTCGCCATCGGCGAGGTTGATGCCGCGCACGCCGGTCGAATCGCGGCCCTTGAAGACGCGAACCTCGGGCACGGCGAAGCGGATGCACTGGCCGCCGGCGGTGGTCAGCAGCACGTCGTCATGCTCGGAGCAGATCTGCACGTCGACGATGGAATCGCCCTCGTCGAGCTTCATCGCGATCTTGCCGTTGCGATTGACCTGGACGAAGTCGGACAGCTTGTTGCGCCGGACATTGCCGCTCTTGGTGGCGAACATCACGTCGAGCCTGCCCCAGCTCTCCTCGTCCTCGGGCAGCGGCATCACGGTGGTGATGCGCTCGTCCTTGTCGAGCGGGAGCATGTTGTTGAGGAACTTGCCGCGCGCGTTCGGCGCCGAGAGCGGCAGCCGCCAGACCTTCTCCTTGTAGGCCTGGCCCAGCGAGGAGAAGAAGATGATCGGCGTGTGCGTGTCGGCGACGAAGAGCCGGGTGACGAAATCCTCGTCGCGGGTCGACATGCCGGAGCGGCCCTTGCCGCCGCGCTTCTGCGCCCGATAGGTCGAGAGCGGCACGCGCTTGATGTAGCCGGCATGGGAGACGGTGACGACCATGTCCTCGCGGGCGATCAGGTCCTCGTCGTCGAGATCCGAACCCCAATCGTGGATCTCGGTGCGGCGCGGCGTCGCGAAGGCGGTCTTCACCTCCAGGAGCTCGGCCTTGATGATCTCCTGAATGCGCACCCGCGAACGCAGGATATCGAGATAATTGGCGATCTCCTTGGCGAGCTTCTCCAGCTCGTCGCCGATCTCGTCGCGGCCGAGGGCGGTCAGGCGTGCCAGGCGCAGCTCGAGGATCGCCTTGGCCTGCGCGTCCGACAGGCGGTAGGTGCCGTCCGGGTTCATCGGATGGCGCGGATCGTCGACCAGCGCGATCAGCGGCGCGATGTCGTCGGCCGGCCAGTCGCGCGCCATCAGGGCCTCGTGCGCGGCAGACGGCGTCGGCGCCGTGCGGATCAGGCGTATGACCTCGTCGATATTGGCGACGGCGGTAGCGAGGCCGCAGAGGACATGGGCGCGCTCGCGCGCCTTGTTGAGCAGGTAGCGCGTGCGCCGCGAGACCACTTCCTCGCGGAACTCGACGAAGGCCGAGATGAAGTCCTTGAGATTCAGGATCTCGGGCCGCCCGCCGGTCAGCGCCACCATGTTGGCGCCGAACGAGGTCTGCAGCGGCGTGAAGCGGTAGAGCTGGTTCAGCACCACATCGGCGACGGCATCGCGCTTGATCTCGATGACGACGCGCACGCCCTCGCGGTTGGATTCGTCACGCAGGTCCGAGATGCCCTCGATCCGCTTCTCGCGGACGAGATCGGCGATCTTCTCGACCATGGTCGCCTTGTTCACCTGATAGGGAACCTCGGTGACGATGATCGCCTCGCGCTCCTTGCGCAGCTCCTCGATATGGGTCTTGGCCCGCATCACGATCGAGCCGCGCCCGGTGTGGTAGGCCGAGTGGATGCCGCTGCGGCCCATGATCTGGGCGCCGGTCGGGAAGTCCGGGCCGGGCACGATCGCGATCAGGTCGTCGATCGAGAGCTCGGGGTCGTCGATCAGCGCGATGCAGGCGTCGATGACCTCGCCGAGATTGTGCGGCGGGATATTGGTCGCCATGCCGACGGCGATGCCGCCGGCGCCGTTGACGAGCAGGTTCGGATAGCGCGCCGGCAGGACGGTCGGCTCGTGCTCCTTGCCGTCATAGTTCGGCTGGAAGTTCACCGTGTCGAGGTCGAGATCTTCGAGCAGCGGCATCGCCGCCTTGTCAAGGCGCGCCTCGGTGTAGCGATCGGCCGCCGGGCTGTCGCCGTCCATCGAGCCGAAATTGCCCTGGCCGTCGATCAAAGGCAGGCGGAGCGAGAAGTCCTGCGCCATGCGCACCAGCGCGTCATAGACCGCGAGATTGCCGTGCGGATGGTATTTACCCATCGTGTCGCCGACGATGCGGGCGCACTTGGTATAGGGCCGGTCGGGCAGGTTCTTGTTCTCGTGCATCGAGAACAGGATGCGCCGGTGCACGGGCTTGAGGCCGTCGCGGACATCAGGCAGAGCGCGGCTCACGATCACGCTCATGGCGTAATCGAGATAGCTCTTCTTCATCTCGTCGGTGATCGCGATCGGCTTGATGTCGCCGCCCGGCTGCGGGCCGTCGTCGCGCTTGTCGTCGTTGTCTTCGCTCAAGGGAAAAAGTCCCGTTTACCGCTGGTTTTTCAACGCTCTGGCTACCCGATTCCGGCGCGTGAAGCCAGCGAAACGCGAATCTATTCAGAGAAAATAAAACCGTTTCATCGCAGCAGGTTACGGGGCATTCTTGATTCGCTTTCGCGCTGCTTCCGCAATCTCGCCATGTTTGACCGGCGGCCGCATGTGGAAATTGCCGAAACCGTCGTCTGATGCCTGCGGGCTAGGCCTTCCGAACCTGCGGGGCGAAGCGCCGGAAGGCAGCTTCGATCTCTTCGTAGCTGCAGGCTACCCCATCGAGCGAGAGGCGAAAGCCATACCAAGTGACTGGCCATTCCGCCAAGGGGTCTGTGACTTTGGGCTCAAAGCGTGAGGGCTCCGGCAGATGAACCAGGACCGCCTTGACATCGCAATTTGGATCGAAGGAATAACTCTGCACCGCGTCCCATGGCACTTTTTGTACAAATACAGAGGGCGCTGTGATCCCCTCCTCATCGAGTACTAAGTGGATCGAGCGATCGAGCTCACGGAAGGCTTGTCCAAAAGCGAAAAGCAGGAACAAGGCGCCGAAAAATCCTCCAAAGATCGCTTCCAATCCGCCCATGGGTATGGAGTAGGCGAGCGCCAACCCGCCGACGCCAAGATAGAAAAGCGCCGTCCAACGGCTGTCATCGCCGCGAAACTCGATGCGGCTCGGCGCTATCGTCTCGCCTTGCACGTCGAAGACGCTCATCTCGTCTGGCTCGTGGCGGCAAGCTAGCATAGCGTAGCGGAATGTTCGCCGAATTTCTCTCCTCCGCCCTCGTCACCATGCTGGTGACACTCGATCCGCCGGGACTGGCGCCGATCTTCCTGTCGCTGACGCGCGGCATGTCGGCGAGCGAGCGGCGGCAGGTCGCGGTGCGCGCCTGCATCATCGCCTTCTGCATCATGGCCTTCTTCGGTCTCGCCGGCGATGTCGTGCTGAAGGCGCTCGGCGTCTCGCTCCCGGCCTTCCGCATCGCCGGCGGCTTCCTGCTGTTCTGGATCTCGTTCGAGATGGTGTTCGAGCGCCGCAACGAGCGCAAGCAGCAGACGGCCGACACCGCCATCACCCAGGACCATATCCGCAATGTCGCCGCCTTCCCGCTGGCGATCCCGCTGATGGCCGGCCCCGGCGCCCTGACCGCGATGATGCTGCTCGCCGGCCGCGCCAATGGCGACGTCGCGATGCTGGCCTCGCTCGCGGCGATCTGCGGGCTGGTGGTCCTCTCCTGCCTCGTCGTTTTCTTCCTGGCCGTGCCGATCGCGCGCCTGCTCGGCGTCACCGGCAATGTCGTATTGACCCGCCTGCTCGGCGTCATCCTCGCCGCGCTGGCGGTGCAGTTCGTCATCGACGGCGTGCGCGCCGTGATCCGGAGCGGCTGAGCCGCCCCGGATCGCCTGTTAGACTCAGGCTGCTCGCGCCAGCCGCCAGCGGGCCAGATCGACCAGCAGGAAGGCCGCGAGGCTGACGCCGACCAGCGGCAGCGTCCAGCCCAATCCCGCCCCGACGAGGGCCACGATCGCCCTGCCCGCCCAGCCGAGCCGCAGCCAGGCCCACGTCAGCGTGCGTGGCAGCGCCCCCGGCGCAGGCCGCTGCCGCCACCAGATCCGGTAGCCGAGCAGCGTGGTCACGATGAGCGCGATGCCGAGCCCTGCCATCAGCAGTTGGTTCGGCCAGCCGAACAGGATGCCCATATGGGCGTCGATGCCCCAGCGGATCAGCTTCGCGATCAGCGGGAAGGTCTCGAAATCGGCGCGGCTGACGACGGAAAGATCGCGCGGGTCGAGCGCGAGCGTGTCGACCTGGGTCGGCCAGCTCCGGTCGTATTCCCGCACCAGCCAGGCCTGCCCCTCGGCCCGAGGCGGCCGCATCTCGACATGCGGGGAATCGATGCCCGCCGCCTTGGCGGCAGACAAGACTGCGTCGAGCTGCTGGACGCTGCCGGGAGCCGACATCCCGACAGCCGGGCCATGATCGCCATGATGGGCGTGAGCGTCAGCAACGGGCGCCGCACCGAGCTTCAGCGAGACCGAAGGCGTGACCCAGCCGAGATTGGCCCGCAGCGCATCGATCCGGTCGCCGGCGTATTTCGACCAGGTCAGGCCGGTCACCGACAGGAAGACGAGGCCTAGAGATAGCGTCAGCCCGATCAGCCCATGCCAGCGCCGGTCGCGGAGCGCGGGGTTCGTTCGCGCCCGCTCGGCCGCTCGGGGATTGCGCCGCCAGAACCACATCAGGACGCCGCCGAGCACCACCGCCCAGAGCCAGGACGCTGCCAGCTCGCTGTAGTTGCGGCCGAACTCACCGAGCAGCAGGTTGCGGTGGAGATAGTCGAGCTGCGTCCGGAACGGCAGGATGCCGCTGGTGCCGTAGACGATGAGGTCGCCCTTGATTGCCAGCGAGACCGGATCGACGAAGATCGCCCGGCTCTCGGAATCCCCCAAGCCAGGCTGCGCGAACATCACGCGCGTGGTCCGGTCCGCGGCTGGTGCGGGGCGGATGGCAAAGAAGCGCGGCCCCTCGCCGATGTGCTTGCGCGCGGCCTCGACCTGGGCGGCGAGCGAGGCGGGCTCGCCCGTCGTCGTTGCCGTCAATTGCTCGCGATAGATCAGGCCCTCGATCTGGGGCGTCAGCACATAGAGCGTGCCGGTCAGCGCCGCGATCAGGATGAACGGGCCGACAAACAGCCCGGCATAGAAGTGCAGCCTTGCGATGAAGGCCTTGAATTCTGACGACAAAGCAAAGGCGCGGCCGGCGTCGGCGCGCGTGCTTATATCCGCGTGAGCGGTCATGTTTGGATTTCCCGATATGGACCTGCCGAAATGCCGCTGGCGCACTGGCTGGCGGGACATTCGGTCATTGCACGGAAAGCGGCCCGGAGGCCGCAGCGGCGTCAGGTCTGGACGGGAGGCCCTCTCGGGCGGGCGGCAAGCCGTTCCTGTCCCGGTAGCGGCCGCTTGGTCAGGTCGTCGAAGCCAACGATCGTGACGCCGGGCTCGGCGTCTTCGAGGAGCGCAGGCCGGTCGGGCGGCGCATAGGCCGCGCCGATCCAGGCGCAGCCGAGCAGGCAGCAGGCCGGCAGATGCGGGGCAGGCTCCTCGCCCGGCAGCGGGACGCTCTCAGAGCCAGGCGCGCACAGAGTGAGATGCGTAGCGCGGTCGAGCAGCGCCGGTGCAAGGCTCTGTCCGGACACGACCGCGCCGAACAGCCCCTGCAGCACGAGCACATAGGCCGCGATGATCGCGACCCAGGATCTCGCTCTGATGGACTTGGCTGCGCTCAAGAACAGGCTCCCCGGCGCCGTCGATAGCGACGTGCCGGGCCCCTGTCCATCAGCCGAACCGCCGCAGCGGGCTCAAGCCTTGACGTAGACGAAAGCCTCCTTGCCCGAGGCGAGCTTGACGCTGATGCGCTTGTAATCGGCGACCTCGTAGCGATCGGCGGCAGCGAGCTCCTCGGCGCTGATGCTGAAGACCTTGCCCGGTACGCTGTCTGCGGGATCGTCGCTCGGCGCCACCACCGGATGGAAGCGCTTGCCGCTGGTCCGGATCACCTCGGGATCGGTGATCTCCAGCATGGTCTGGGAAAAGCCCGGCATGGCGTCGTCATGGCCGCCGAGCAGGCGCCCGAACGAAGCGAGCTGGACGTTCTCCTGCTGCAGCGTGCCGTAGGAGAACAGTAGAATGCTGCGATCCTGCGCCATGCTCGCTCCGCCTCAACCACGGCTACAGCGCCGCCAGCAGCTTTTCGCGCGCCGCGCGCGAGCCGGCAAGGCGCTGCCTTGCCGCAGCCAGGATGGCGGCGGGCGCCTCCTGTGGCGTGCCGGCCCGGAACGGCGGCTCAGGCGCATATTCGAGTGAGAGCTGGATCAGTTGCGCCTCCTCCTCACCGAGCAGCTCGGCGATCACGGTGAGCCCGAAATCGATGCCGGAGGTGACGCCGCCGGCTGTGATCAGATTGCCGTCGCGCACCACACGCCCTTCGGTCGGGATCGCACCGAACCGCGCCAGCAGGTCATGTGCGTTCCAGTGGCTGGTCGCGCGCTTGCCCGTCAGCAGCCCGGCCATGCCCAGCACCAGCGATCCCGTGCAGACCGAGGTGAGATAGCGCACCTGCGCGGCCCGCTCGCGCAGAAAGGCTAGAACGGTCTCGTCGTTCAGCAGCGGATTGACCCCGCTGCCGCCCGGCACGCAGAGCACGTCGAGCGGCGGGCACGCGGCGAAGGTCGTGGTCGGCGTCAGCGTCAGCCCGGTCGCGGCCTTGAGCGGCGCCGTGTCCTTCCAGATCAGATGGACCTCAGCACCCCTGGCCGAGGCGAAGACCTCATAGGGGCCGGTCAGATCGAGCTGCTGGACCTGCGGAAAGACGAGGATGCCGAAGCTGAGGGACATGGGCGGAACTCCTGATTGACGGGAGCAGCCTAGCGGGCAAAGCTCTGGCCGAACTGCCAAGCATCCCTCGCTTCATGCCAACCATGCGTCGCATCGAGATCCTCACCTTCGCCGGCGGGCAATTGCTCGACATTGCCGGGCCCTTGCAGGTCTTCGCCACCGCCAACGACCTTGCACACCTCGCCGGCCGGCCCCTGCCCTACGAGATCGCGGTCGTCGCCACCCAGGAACGCGTCGTCACGAGCGCACGCCTCGAACTCGGTACGACCCCGCTCCCCGAGCCCGGCACAGCGCTGCATACGCTGATCGTCGCGGGCGGCTACGGCGTCAACGCCGCCTGCCGCGATGCGGGACTGGTCGATTGGGTCCGGCAACGTGCCGCGGCGGCGCAGCGTGTCGCATCGGTCTGCAGCGGCGCCTTCCTCCTGGCGGCGGCCGGCCTGCTCGACGGCAAGCGCGCCGTGACGCATTGGGGCCGCTGCGCCGAATTCCGGGCGATGTTCCCCGCAGTAAGGCTGGAGCCCGATCCGATCTATGTTCGCGACGGCAAGGTCTGGACCTCAGCCGGTGTCACTGCGGGGATCGACCTTGCTCTGGCGCTGGTCGAGGCTGATCTCGGCCGCGAGCCGGCGCTCGCCATTGCCCGCCAGCTCGTCGTCTTCCTCAAGCGTCCCGGCGGCCAGGCCCAGTTCAGCGCGGCGCTCACACTGCAGGAGAAGGACGAGCGCTTCGACCGGCTGCATGGCTGGATCGTCGAGAATTTGCGCGGCGACCTCTCGCTGGAGCGGCTCGCCGGAGAGGCGAATATGAGCCTGCGCAGCTTCGCCCGGCATTATCGCCAGGCGACCGGCCGCACGCCGGCCCGCGCCGTCGAGGAGATCAGGATCGAGACGGCGCGCCGCCTGCTCGAACAGGGCCTCTCCGTCGCCCAGGCCGGCCGCCGCTGCGGATTCGGCTCGGAGGAGACGCTGCGCCGCGCCTTCCTGCGCCGGCTGGGAGCCAGCCCTCAGGCCTATCGCGAGCGCTTTGCCGGGTAGCGTCGGTCGGCGGCTACTTCTCCAGGAAGGCCTTCACCGCCCCTTCCGCCTGCTTCATCGAGATCACCCCGTCGAGATGGCCGCGCGCGCCCTGGATGGTGACGTGAGTCACGTCGCGACCGGCCTTCTTCGCCTCGGCGACGGTGCGCTGGATCATCTCGTCGGGGAAGACCAGGTCCTTGGGCTGATTGACGATCAGCAGCGGCGCCTTGATCCGGCTCATCGCGTCAGTGAGCGACTTGCCGCCGGCAGCGTAGAGCTGGTTGGCCTTGACCAGATAGAGAAAATGGTTGGCGTCCGAGACCTTGGCGCGCGCCTCGCCGGCATTGTCGAGAATGCTCTGGACCTGGAACTTGTTGCCAAGTGCTTTCCCCGGGTCCTCGCCCTCCTTGGCCGGGCGGCGGCCGAAGGTGCCGTTGGTCCAGTCGCTGTGATTGGCCTGCAGGGTGACGACGGTCAGTGCCTTGGCCAGGCCAGCCGTCGGCGGCGTCTTGCCGTAGTAGTCGCCCTTGTTCCAGTTCGGATCGACCAGGATCGGCGCCGCCCAGACGTCGAGCCAGGCGATCAGCTGGGCGTCGGCCTCGGCCGCGCCGATCACCGCCATCGCCTTGCCGACCATGTCGGGATAGCTCGCCGCCCATTCATAGGTCTGCAGCGCGCCCATCGAGGGGCCGGCGACCATGACGAGCTTCTTGATGCCGAGGCTCTCGACCAGAGCCTTCTGGACATTGACGAAATCGCCGATGGTCACGACCGGGAAATCGAGCGCGTAGGGCTTGCCGGTATCGGGATCGATCGAAGCCGGGCCGGTGGTCGTGGTCTTCGGATCGCCGGTGTTGAGATTCACCAACGAGTCGGCGGAGAGGACGAAATACTTGTTGGTGTCGATCGCCTTGCCGGGGCCGATGATCGCGTCCCAATAGCCGGGAGCGGCATCGGCGGCGGCATATTTGCCGGCGGCGTGCGAGTTGGCCGAGAAGAAATGGCAGATCAGGATCGCGTTGGATTTGTCGGCGTTGAGCGTGCCGTAGCTTTCCCAGCCGACCTTGACGTTCTTCAGCGTGCGCCCGCCCTGCGTGGTGTAGCTCGGCAGCTCGAAGACCTTCTTCTCGACCAGAAGCTCCTGCGCATCAGCCATTCCCGTCACCATCATGCCTGCAACAGCGAGCGCACCCGCGATCCAGCCCTTCATGCCGCACTCCTCCGCTCCGGCCGGGTTCTCGGCCTTGAGACGGATCAGAGCGGATTTGTCCGGCTAACGGAAGGGGCAGCTTGCTTCCTTCTCCCCTCGGGGGAGAAGGTCCCGGCAGGGGGATGAGGGCGCCTTGACCGGGTGAGCCGTCCTTCCCTCATCCGTCAGCGCTCCGCGCTGCCACCTTCTCCCCCGAGGGGAGAAGGAAGCCTACAGCGTCTCGAGCAGCCCCTTGATCAGCGCCCGGCGCGGCGCGATCGAGGAGATCAGCGCGTATTCCTGCAAGGTGTGGGCCCCGTCGCCGTCGATGCCGAGCCCGTCCAGCGTCGGAATGCCGAGCGCGGCGGTGAAATTGCCGTCCGAGCCCCCGCCGGTCATCGGACAGTCCTGCAGGTCGAAGCCGACCTTGGCGGCCACCGCCCGCGCCTGCTCGTAGAGCGCCGCGACCTCCGGCGATTTCTCGTAGGGCGGCCGGTTCATGCCGCCGGTGATGGTGACCTTCACATCCGGATCGTGCGGCTTCAGGCCGAGGATGCGTTCTTCCATGGCGACGCCGTCCGCCACCGTGGTGACGCGGCAATCGACGCTGAACCAGGCATGCTGCGGGATGACGTTCGCCGCCGTGCCACCGCCGACCAGAGCGACCGTCGTGGTGATGCCGCGGCCATAATCGGTCATGCCTTCGATCGCGAGGATCTGATGCGCCGCCTCGCGAATCGCGTTGCGGCCATCGGCATGGCGCGAGCCGGAATGCGCCGGCCGGCCTTCGAGCTTGACCTCGAAGCGGCCGACGCCCTTGCGCGCCGTGACGATCTTGCCGCCCTCGCGCGCCGGCTCGGTCACCAGCACCGCCATGGCCTCGCGGCCGATATCCTCGATCAGCTCCCGCGAGGTCGGCGAGCCGATCTCCTCGTCCGGCGTGAACAGGAAGACCAGCGGCCGCTGCACCGTGCCGGACCTGGCCGCGTCCTTGAAGGCCTGCAGCGCCAGCCAGGCGCCGCCCTTCATGTCGTAGACGCCGGGGCCGTAGAGCCGGTCGCCCTCGACGCGGACGGGCAGGTCCTTGGCGCTGGTCCCGACCGGGTGGACCGTGTCGAGATGCGACATCAAGGCGATCGCCTTCTCGCCGTTCCGGACGCCGGCGCGCAGGATCAGATTGTCACCGAGGCCGTCGCGGCCGGGAATGCGCTCCACGGCGATCGGCAGGCCTTCGACCTCCCTGGCGACGAGGTCCATCATGCCGTTGACGCCGGGCACGTGATGGGTGGGGCTCTCCAGCGCAACCCAGACGGAGAGCGCGGGGACGGCGGGATCGTGAATGGTCATGATGGGGAGGTTTTTCGCAGGAAAGCGTGGCGATAACAGGACATTGGCCAATTCGCCGGCATTGTCCATGTCGAAACGCGCCTAGCTGCCCTGCGGAGGGCGCTTTAGAAAATTTTCGAAGCGATGTCGGCAATGCCGATCCTCGCCCGTCCTCGCAGCAGACCCGCCGAGGACCAGACGATGCGCCCGCCCGCCGCCCCCACCATTGCCATAATACCGGCCTTGTATCGGCTGCGCAGCCTCATGGCAGCGCTGGCCGGCTTCGTCGCGGTCCTCGTGCTCGCGCTGCTCGCCGACCAGCTCCTGCGCTCGCTCGGCCTGCCGCCGCCGGCGGCCCAGCTCACACCGGAGCTCGGCCGCCAGGCGCTGGCCGCCTGGCTGAGGGCAGGTTGCCTACTGCTCGGCGGCCTCGTCGCGAGGGCCGCGATCGCTAGACGCGCTTGACGTTCCAGAAGGTCGGGAAGCTCGGCAGCACGCCTTCCAGCTTGCGGCTGAACGCCGTCGGCTGGAAATACTGGCCGAGCGGCGCATAGGGCACGTCCTCGAAGGCCTGCTTCTGGAGTTCGGCCGCGATTTTCTGCTTCCCAGCAAGGTCGGTCGCCTCCATCCAGGCCTCGCGCAGCGCTTCGATCTTCGGCGCCACCGGCCAGCCCGGCCAGGCCGCCATGCCATTGCCGCGCAGCGAGATGTGGCCGACCGGATCGAGGATGTCGATGCCGTTCCAGCCGGTGAAGAAGCAGTTCCAGCCGCCATTGCCGGGCGGCTCCTTGTTGGCCCGGCGCGTCACCACCGCACCCCAGTCCATCACCTGGTAGTCGACATTCATGCCGATGCGCTTCAGCATCTCGGCGCCGACCTCGCATTCGGCCTTGAGATCGGCGAGATCGGTGACCCCCAGCAGCACGACCTTCTCGCCCTTGTAGCCCGCCGCCGCCAGCGCCTGCTTGACCTTGGCAATGTCGCGCGGCCCGTTCAGCACCTCCATGCCGGCATCGTTCGCCATCGGGGTGCCCGGCGGGAACAGGCCGACGCCGGTACGCCACAAGGTCTTGTCGGGACCGCCGACCGCCTCCATGAACTCGGCCTGGTCGATCGCCATCAGCACGGCGCGACGGATCGCCGGATTGTCGAAGGGCGGATGCAGATGGTTCATCCGCATGATCGCGATCGAGCCGGTCGTCTCCTTGATCGCGACCTCGAGCTTCGGGTCCTTGGCCAGTAGCGGCAGGATGTCCGGCAAGGGCTGCTCGACCCAGTCGATCTCGCCGCTCTGCAGCGCCGCCGCCGCGGTCGCCGGGTCCGGCAGGGTGTGCCATTCGATCCGCTCGACATGCACGATCTTCGGCCCAGCGGTACGACCCGGCTTGCCGTCGCTGCGCGGGACATAGCCCGCGAACTTCTCATAGACCGACCGGTTGCCGGGCTGGCGCTCGCTCGCAACGAAGCGGAACGGCCCGCTGCCGATCACCTCGGTGATCTGCGTCGTCGCCTCGGTCCTGGCCAGGCGCTCCGGCATGATCACCGGCACCGAGGCCGTCATCTTGGCGAGCGCGTCGGGCAAAAGCGGAAAGGCCTTCTTCAGCCGAAAACGCAGGGATTTGTCGTCGACCGCCGCAAGTTCGTCGGTCTGCGCCATCAGCGTCTGGCCGAAGGAATCGCGCTTGGCCCAGCGATTCAGGCTGGCGACGCAATCCTTCGCCAGCACCGGCGTGCCGTCATGGAATGTGAGGCCATCGCGCAGCTTGATCGTCCACGTCTTGCCGTCGGCTTCGGCCAGCGCGCCCTCGGCCATTTGCGGCTGGGCCTTGTAGCTCTCATCCTGCCCGAACAACGTGTCATAGGCGAGGAAGGCGTGATTGCGGGTGACGGTCGCTGTCGTCCAGATCGGATCGACGACGGCAAGATCGCCCTGCGGTACGAACTTGATCACGTTCTTGTCGGCCCCACGGCCGATATTGGGTTTGCTGACCGCAAAGGCGGCAGCCGTGCCTGCGATGAAAGCGCGACGTGTCGGCATTTCAGGCTCCCTGGGCGGCAGGGCGTCGATCCGGGATGGTGAGCCCTGGCGATACGGCGGCAGTCAGGCAACCAGCATGCCAGCAACCGGTCAAGCCGGTGGCCCCGTCACCCGGATCGTTCAGGCCGCGTCGCGCAGGTCGCCGAGATCGAGCTCGATGAGGAAGTTCGGATCGGCTTCGACCAGCAAGGCCAGGGCGGCATCATCGGCGAGAGAATCAGCCAGCAAGCGCGCCTCGTCGCGAGCCGCTTCGGCATCGAGCCGGCGCAGCAGCGCCATCAGCGCATTGGCCCCGGGCCCTTCCAGGCCGTCGCAGGCGATCAGCACCTCCGCCAAGAGGTCCCGGTCGATGCCACCACTCCGCCTTTCGCCGGGGCCGGCCTGCTTCAACGCCTCGACCGCAGCGGCGAAAGCCGGCAGCAGGGCTTCCGGCATCGCCGCCTTGCGATAGAGCGCCTTGAGCCCGGCCCCGCGCCGGTCCCAAAGCAGCGCCCGCACCCGCTTCAGCGGCAGGTCGGACAGCGCTGCGAACGCGGCCTCGGCCAAAGCCGGCTCGCCGCTCAGCAGCGAGCGCAGGATGACGCCCGGCGTCAGGCGGCCATTCTCGCGCAGGCAATCGACGATCGCCGGGGCATCGCTCGCCTCGCCGCCGGCCGCGAGCGCGACGGCGACCCGCTCGGTCGATTCCCGGGCAAGCCGGGCGCTGCGCTCCTCGGTCAGCCAGCCGCAGCCGGAGACGAAGGCGGCGAGCGCATCGGAGACCTTCGCGGCGATCGCCTGGCGCAGGCCTGTCGGAAGATCGTCGCGCGCCAGCATGGCCTCGCGCACCGCACCGGCCTCGCCTTCGCGCTCGAAGATGCGCTCCAGCGAGAAGTCCGGGATGTCCGCCGTCGGATTGGCGAGCAGCGCTACCAGCGCCTCCTCGCAGCCGACCTCGGCGAGCGCGGCACAGATGCCCGGCGACAGCCAAGGCCGCTGCGCGATCGCACGTTGGGCGAGCCCATCGCCGATCGCGGCGGCATCGACGAGGTCGGCCTCGGTCAGCACCGGCGACTGCGCCAGCAGCAGGGCCGCGACATCGGTCTGTTCGGCGATCAGGCCGAGCACCAGATTGCGGGGCGCCTGCGGCGCAGCGGCAAACTCCTCGGCGAGCGCGCGGCGCACCAAGGGCGAGGGGTCGTCGACCAGTGAGATTAAGGCCGTCTCGGCCTCGCGCTTGTCCTCGGGCGACATCGCCGAGCGCAGATAGGCGCCCGCCAGCGCGGCGGCGCCTTGCGCCCGCGCCTCGGCCGGTGCGGTGCGGGCCCAGAGCAGGAAGCGCCTTACGATCATCCGCGCCTCCCATGGGTCATGAACTGGCTGAGATCGAGCGGACCGCGCCGCTGGCGGCGCGGGGCGACGGTCTCGCTGGAGGCCGTCTGCGTGTCCGCGACCGCCAGATCGCGGGGACGCGACGGCGGCAGCGGCGCATTGACGGAGGCCGCCGCGGCGGTCGAGCCGCTCGCGCCTTCGGTCTTCGAGGTCTTGCCGCCGGACGAGGTTTCACCCTCGCTCGACGCGGAGCCGACACGCGGGAAGTAACGGGTCGCCGGGTCGTCGTCGGTGGTGCGGGACGCGTTGCCAGCGCGCGGCGTCGTCCAGAGATTGGCGACGGCCTTGGAAACAGGAGCGCGCGACCCTTCGGTCGAGAACAGGCCGATCAGCCCCTTGGCCCGTCCGGGCGCCAGCGCGGCGGCGATCGGCGCGACCGCCGGCTCGGCGGCATAGGCGGCGGCAGTGGTGGCCGCGCCCGTCGGCCGGGCCTGCGCCAGCATGGCGCCGGTCGTCGCCGCGACCTGGGTATTGGCGTGGCTGGCGGCCAGCAGGCCGTAGACTTCCTGGGCGCTGCGAGCCCGACCGGCCTTGTCGTAGAAGATCGAGCGATTCGCCGCCGCCGCTTCCGGAAAATCGCGGGCGGCGGCACGCGTCGGATCGTTGCCTGCCGTGCGGATCAGGTCCGATGCGCCGCGCGCGCCCAGCACATGCGCCATGTAGAGCTCGCCGGCCTGCGGCTGGCGCCCGAGCGCCTGGCCGAGCTGCTCGGCATTCTTCTGCGTCAGCGCACCCGCCATCACGGTTGCGACTTGCGGATCGGTCCGCAACTGCAGGATTTTCTCGCGCAGCGCCGGGTCCGACACGGTCAGGCGGCCGCTGCCATCCTCGCTGATCGCGCCGGCATAATTGGCCATGCCCTGCTTTGGTCCTTCCTGGCGCATGATCGACAGCCAGGTCTGTTCGATGAACTGGAACAGCCCGGTCGCGCTCGAGGTGCGCGCCTTCGCATCCGGCTCCAGCGAGGATTCGCGTTGCGCGGTCTTCAAGAGATAGTCGAAGCCGACGCCGGTCTTGTCCGCGCCCTGCTTGATCGCACTGACCACAGGATTGGCGGGCGTTGTCTCGCGGGTGCTCGGCGTGCTGAAAAGGAACATTGGGTCACTCGGGCCGCTGCCGTTCCAAGCGGACCGGAGCACCCGCAGAGACTGGACCGATTATGGTAAGCGAACCGTTAAAGCGGCCGTTTGCCAGAGCCGGCCCCGAATGGAAAAAGTGCCACAGGAGCAAGACGATGGCGGAAGCGATGCGGCATAAGCGGGGTGGGCTCTACTTCGAGGATTTCGAGATCGGCGCCTCGATCGAACACCGGCTGACCCGCACGGTCACGCAGATGGACAACATGTTGTTCTCCAACATGACGCTGAATCCGCAGCCCCTGCACATCGACGCGCATTTCTGCGCGACCGAGACCGAATGGGGCAAGCCGCTGATGAACTCGCTGTTCACGCTCGGCCTGATGATCGGCATCTCCGTCAACGACACCACCGTCGGCACCACCATCGGCAATCTCGGCATGACGGACGTCACCTTCCCCGCCCCTCTGTTCGAGGGCGATACGGTGAACTGCGTCACGCAGATCGTCGCCAAGCGCGAATCGAAGTCGCGGCCCGATGCCGGCATCGTCGACTTCCACCACCGCGCCTACAAGCAGGACGGCACCTTGGTGGCGCAGTGCCGCCGCCAGGCCTTCATGAAGAGACGCCCGGTCGGAGGGCAGGCCTGATGCGCTCGCTCCTCTTCGTCCCCGGTGACAACCCGAAGAAGCTGCAGAAGGGGCTGGAGAGCGGCGCCGACGCGCTGATCCTCGACCTCGAGGATTCCGTCGCGCTCGACGCCAAGCCGGGGGCGCGCGAACTCGCCCGCGATTTCCTCACGGACGTGAATGCCCGGGCCAAGCGCCCGCGCCTGATCGTGCGCGTCAACGCGCTGACCACGGGCATGACCGAGGCGGATCTCGACGTGATCATGCAGGGCAGCCCGGACGCGATCATGCTGCCGAAGGCGGAAGGTGGGCCCGATCTCAGCCATCTCGCCGCTCATATCGCGGTGCGCGAAGCCGAATACGACCTGCCCGACGGCGCCACCAGGATCATCGCCATCGCCACCGAGACCGGCAAGGGCATCTTCGGCCTCGGCAGCTATGCCGGCGCCAGCCACCGGCTCTCCGGCCTGACCTGGGGGGCGGAGGACCTCTCGGCCGATCTCGGCGCCGAGACCAACCGGCTGGAGGACGGCAGCTATGCCGATCCCTACCGGATCGCCCGCTCGCTCCTGCTCTTCGCCGCCTCGGCGGCGCAGGTCGACGCGATCGACACCGTCTTCACCGCCTTCCGCGACGAGGCGGCCCTGCGCGCCGAATGCATCGCCGCCCGCCGCGACGGCTTCACCGGCAAGATGGCGATCCACCCGGCGCAGGTGCCCGTCATCAACGAGGTCTTCTCGCCTTCACCCGAATCGCTGGCCCGGGCCGAGGCGATCATCAAGCTCTTCGACGAGAACCCTGGCCTCGGCGTAGTCGGGCTCGACGGCGAGATGCTCGACCGGCCGCATCTGATGCGCGCCCGCCGGTTGAAGGCGCGAGCTGAGAGATTGCGTGAATGATCGGACGCAAGCGATTCGGGTGATTCGGATTTCACGCCCGATCAAGGCGTCCCGATCTGCCGGCAGTGATTCCGCGCCGCGCTTGCCAGGCATTCCTGCGCCTTCTTGGCGGCGGCGAGTTCACGCAGGAGCCAGAATCCGGCACCGACCATCACCAGCACGGCGATGATCGCGAGCAGGTTGACGGTCATGCGCCACTGCTCGTCCGGCTCCTCGTCCTGGCGCCGGACCATGGCGCTCAGCCTCCGGCCGGGCGCGTGATCGAGAACAGCTCGCTGACCTCGGCATAGTCGCTATAGCCGCAGCGGGCGATCGGGTTGGCCTTGGCCGTGTCGAAGCGGCCGTCGTGGACGAAGGCCTCGCCGACATAGGCCGCGACGACCTGGCCGAGCACCATCCAGCGCGGCACGTCGTTGCCGTCGATATCCTTAAGCTGCTGGATCGAAAGCAGCTTGCATTCGAGCGCGGCCGGGCTGGCAGCGACCCGCGGCGGCTTGACGATCCGCGAGGGCGCCATCTCCAGCCCGGCATGGACGTATTCGCTCTCCCCGCGGGGCAGCGGCGCCGAGGTCAGGTTCATCTGCTGGTCGAGCGCCTTGCTCACCAGGCTGCAGGTGAACTCGCCGGTCTCCTCGATGAAGGCGACCGCATCCTTCTTGTTCTCGGAGGAGAACATCACGATGTTGGGCCGCGACGAGATCGCGTTGAAGAAGCTGTAGGGCGAGAGATTGACCTCGCCCTTGGCGTTGACCGCGCTGATCCAGCCGATCGGCCGCGGCGTCACGATCGCCTTGAACGGATCGTGCCTGAAATCGAGATCGCGCCCGTGATCGGTGTAGTACATCGCGCTCACGCCTCGAACCGGCTGACGATGGCGGCAAGGTCCGGCCGCTCGCGATCGGCCGGGCGGCCGTCGGCCTTGCCGAGATGGACAAAGCCGGCGATCCGCTCGTCCGCCTCGAGCCCGAAGGCGTCCAGCACCTTGCGGTCGAAGGCGAACCAGTTGGTCAGCCAGGAGCCGTTGAAGCCGAGCGCCTCGGCGGCGATCAGCATGTTCATGCAGACGGCGCCGGCCGAGAGCTCCTGCTCCCATTCCGGGATCTTCTCATGCTTGCGGGCCCGCGAGACCACGGCGATCACGACTGGGGCATGGAGCAGGCGCTTGCGCTCGAAGGCGACCTTGTCCTCGTCGGCCTGCGGATTGCGCTCCTTGAAGACGCTGCCGACGATCTCGGCAGCCTTCTCCTTGGCGGGCCCGGAGAAGACGATGAAACGCCACGGCGCGAGCTTGCCATGGTCGGGCACGCGCGCCGCCACGGTCAGAATCTCGCGAAGCTGGGCGTCATCAGGCCCGGGAGCCGAGAGAAATTGCGGTGGCACCGAGCGACGGAGCTTGAGCAGGGAGAGCGTGTCGGTCATGAACGATCCGGAAGATGGCGCGGCTGCAGCGGATGATGTTCCCAGTTAAGGTTTCGCCATGATGAGGACAAGCGAGCCTGCTCCTTCCCCGGTGCAAGGACGATGACGGCACAGCGCATGTTTCAACGCGACGAGTTCCAGACGGTGGCGGTTCCCATGAAGGCGGCGCGTGCGGCCATCGCTATGCTGATGGTGTCGGTGCTCGCCGTTCTCCCCGCACTCGCCCAGACGCCAGGTGCGACGCCCTCGGCCACGACGCCCGGCTCGCCTCCGCCGGACACCGCCCCCGCGATCCGACCCGGCCAAGCGACGCTCAGCCTCAGCGCCCAATTCTCCGGCAACCGCAAGCCGGTCCGCTCCGGGCTGGTCTGGCGTGTGCTGAGCGAATCCGCCGATGGCTCGCCACCCAAGATCATCGCCCGCTCGAACGAGGCCGAGCCCAGCTTCCCGCTCGATCCGGGCGTCTATCTGCTGCACGCCGCCTATGGCTTCGCCAGCGCCACCAAGCGCGTCACACTCGGCGCCCAGGGCCTGACCGACCGGCTCAGCATCAGCGCCGGCGGGCTCTCGCTCGCCGGCTCGATCGGCGAGACGCCGATCGCACCCAATCTGCTGAACTTCTCGGTGTTCGTACCGCTGCAGGGCAATTCGGAAGGCCGCCTGGTGGCGTCGAACGTCAAATCCGGCGAGCTGATCCGGCTACCCGAGGGCACCTATCACGTCGTCTCGACCTATGGCGATTCGAACGCGATCCAGCGCTCCGACGTACGGGTCGAATCCGGACAGGTCACGCAGGCGACGCTGCACCACCGCGCCGCGCAGGTCACCTTGAAGCTGGTCGCCGGCCCGGGCGGCGAGGCCTTCGCCGGCACCGCCTTCAGCGTGCTCACCCCCGGCGGCGACGTCATCCGCGAAGCGATCGGCGCCTTCCCGCAGGTGATCCTGGCCGAGGGCGACTATGTGCTGATCGCCCGGCAGGAAGGCCAGGTCTTCTCGCGCGATTTCAAGGTCGAGGCCGGCCGCGACCGCGATATCGAGGTAATCGCGCGCTGAGGCAGCTCAGTTTGTCGGCTTGACCGGCCCGCCGCCCTCGCCGAGCTCGGCCACGATGCCGTCGGCGAGGCGGATGGCGAGGCAGCGATAGCCGGCCTCGACCACCTGGAGCCCGTCCATGCCGACGATCTCCTCCTCGCTGAACTGCTTCGAGCCCGACCAGTTCTTCATCATGGCGTAGCGCGGGAAGACCGGGACGCCGCTCTCGCTCGCGGTTTTCGCCAGCACGGCGCGATAGTCGTCATATTTCGGATAGCGGCCCTCGCGCGGCAGCCAGGGCATGTCCATCAGCACAAGGTCGATCCCCGCTTCCTGCAGCTTGTTGGCGCCCTTGCGCAGGATCTTGGCGAGCTTCTCCTCGCCGATGTCGCGGATGGCATCGTTGACCGCCGTCTGCCAGATCACCAGGGCCGGCTTCTCCGGGATGACCTCGGCCTCGAGCCGCAGATACATCTCATAGGCCGACTGGCCGCCGACGCCGAGATTGACCACCTTGATCTCGCGCCCGGGCAGGCGCCGGCGCAATTCAGCCTCGAGCACGGCGGGATAGCTGCGATCCGCGTCGTTGGCGCCCGTCCCGGCCGTCGTCGACGATCCCAGCGCGACGATGCTAAGCCGGTTGGTCTCGGCCAGATTGCGCTTGGCGGCTGCGAGAGCGGGCTTGAACGGGTGCTGGGCCGCGCCGGCCCGGCAGCGGCCGTCCACCATCTGAGCAAGCGGCTTGGGCCCGGCGAATGCCGGCAAAGCCGACGCCAGGAGCAGAAGAAGGGCGCTCAGGCCGTAGCGGCCTGCTCGCGCGGGGCGCTGGCGGCGCGTGCCGTAAGCGTCTTGTACCACGACAGAAACGTTCCTAGCCCGAGCAGGATGGTAATCCCGCCCAGCGTCACGAGCAACTGGACCCAAAGGGTGAAGGAGGTCTCCGCAAGGATGATCTGCCCGGCGATCGCCAGCACGATCCCGGCACAGAAAACTTCGAGCGAATGCCGCCCGAGCGCGGCCAGTCGCCGGCCGGAGAACCCAATCAGGATACCGGCATCGGGCCGCAGGAAGCGGAGCACCAGCCAGGCGAGCGCCGCTAGATGGGCGACGCGCGGCCAGGCGAGATTGGTCTTGTCGATGCCGATCTGCAGGCTGTCGATCCAGTCGTTCATCAGCGCGATGCCGAACGGATTGCCCGAGGACAGCTTCACCATCGCCGCGAAGACGAGAACGACGACGGCCGCGGCATCGAGCAGGCGCAGCTTCGGCACGCCGGCGCCAACCAGTCCAAGCCGGCCGATGACGACGCCAAAGGTGAACAGCATCTGCCAGGCGAAGGGATTGAAGAACCAGCCGCCATCGCCCGGATAGTTCGGCAGGTTGAGGCCGGCATGGGTAGCGCCCTGCCAGATCGCGACGGAGACGGCGAGCGCCGCAAGCGGGCTCGTGCGCGCCGTGACGTAGATCAGCGGGAACGCCGCCAGCAGCACGATGTAGAGCGGCAGGATGTCGAGATAATAGGGCTGGTAGACCAACCCCAGCGCATTGACGATCGCCGCCGGCGTGTCGCTGAAGAAGGGCTGGATGTTGATCGCCTCGACATAGAGCGCATTCTGGGTGCGCACCACCGCGGTCGCGACGATGCCGCAGACCAGCACAAAAAGCGCCAGGTGCGCGATGTAGAGCGTCCAGATCCGCGCGCCGACCTTGAGCGAGCCGACGAGGAGCCCGCGCTGGTCGATCAGCCTTCCATAGGCGAAGGTGGCGGAGATGCCCGCGAGCAGCACGAAGATGTCGGCGGCGTCGGAGAAGCCGTAATTATGGGGCATCGCGGCCGAGACGACGTTGCCCGGCATGTGGTTGACGAAGATCACCAGCAGGATCAGGCCACGGATCACGTCGATGCGCAGGTCGCGGCCGGGCGAAGCCGCAACGCGCGGCCCTTTTCCGAACAGCATCAGGCGCCAGAATCCGCTCACGTCACCACCGCATCCACCCGCACGGCCTGTGAGGCGGCCGCACATTCGTTCATCTGCCGTTCATCTTAACATTGTGTTGCGAGCAAGGCTCCGCAGTCGCGGATCACAAGCCTGTGCATCAACGTGACGAGGACACGTAGGTTCGGCGGTGGCGGGCGGGCGCCGCGCCGCGATCCACCAGCGGCTTCAACGGCCTGTGGCGGATCGCGTCGTTATTGAACGAGTGATCATATGAGCTGGATGGGTAGCCGAGCTGCGCTAGCA
>PNLY01000081.1 GCA_013823325.1 Methylobacterium sp. | reverse complement strand
CGACGCTGCTGGCCTAAACCCATCTGCTTAGCGAGCTGCGAGCGCGCCTCAGCGTAAGCAGGCGCCACCATCGGATAGTCGGGCGGCAGGCCCCATTTGGTGCGGTACTGATCGGGCGACATGTCATACGCCGTGCGAAGATGCCGCTTAAGCGATTTGAACTTTTTGCCGTCCTCCAAGCAGATCAAATAGTCTGGCGAAATCGACTTTTTAATCGAGACCGCAGGCACGGCTTTTTCCTCAGGAGCAGGTGCGGGTGCCAACCCGAGGCCGGCTAGCGCGGCATGCGTACTTGCGATCAAAGCGGCCAACTCGTTTTGCGGCACGCTATTGTTTGCAACGTAGGCCGACACGATGTGAGCCGCGAGCTCGACGACGTCCTGCGCGTTCTCCGACATTTTCTTTTCCACTTTGACAAAGCGATCGATCTTAATCAGCTCGTTGATTCTGCTCATCGCTGCAAGGTATTTTTATGGCAGTAGATGCAGAAAAACTCAGTCTCGTCTTAGACGTGACCGCAAATCGCTTTGAACGCGCGTTAAAACGACAGTCCAACCAATTTGATCGCATCTCTAAAAGCATTGAGTCCCGCGCCAGCGAAATGGAGTCCAATGTCTCGGGCTCCTTCGACAAACTAGCTAAGATTGTTGGTGGTGCCGCGGTACTGAATGAGCTGAAGAAGCTCGCTGATACCTGGCAGGAGGCCACGAACAAGATTAAATCGGCCGGCGTCGGTGAAGCGATGGCCGGTGCAGTCTCGAATGAGATCGCCGATATTGCTACACGGTCGCGGACGGGATTTGCTGAGGTCGCTGACCTTTACGCACGTCTGACCCGCACCGGCAAGGATTTCGGCGCGACGCAGGGCGAGATTGCCCTCGCGACCGAAACTGTGTCGAAGGCGCTGAAGGTGTCCGGTGCGTCTGCGGCAGAAACACAGTCCACGCTTGTGCAGTTGGGCCAGGCGCTTGGGTCTGGTCGGTTGCAGGGCGACGAGCTTCGGTCGCTGCTTGAGAACGCCCCGGTCGTGGCTCAGGCCATCGCCAAGGAGTTCGGTGTTGCTGTTGGGCAGCTGAAGGATCTGGGCGCCGAAGGCAAACTGGTCTCTGATCGCGTATTTCGCGCGATCGTCAATGCTGCGCCTGAAGTTGGCGCGGCCTTTGCCAAGACAAACGCGTCGATCGCCGACAGCTTCACCATGCTGCAGAACGCGGCGCTGAAGTTTGTTGGAAATAGCCAACAGATGGGCATTGCCGCATCGGCAGCGTCGTCTTCAATTCAGTTTCTAGCCAAGAATATTGATGGCGTAGCCACGGCCGCTGCGGCTGTAGGTGCCGTAATTGCGAGCCGGCTGGTAGCGCAGGGCCTTGCGCCCATGGTGGCGCAGATTGGCGCGGCCGTCACGGCGTCTACGGCGGCGTCCGCAGGGCTGGCTGCACTCGGCGTGCGGGCTCAGCTGGCAGCGACAAGCGTGGCGGCCCTGCGCGGCGCTCTGGCGCTCGTTGGCGGCCCTATCGGCGCGGCGATCCTTGGTACGGCCGCGGTGGTTGCATATCTCGCGACTGAGGCCGGCAAGGGCAAGGAAACCACTGATCGCTATGCGGCTGCGCTGCAGGCACTACGGCCTCCGGCGAATGACGCCAAAGACGCAATCAAGGGCGTTGGCGATCAGGTCGCTGAAACGTCCGATCGCATGAACAAGGCCGTCACCGACGGCTATAATAAGAAGCTTCAGGAGGATAAGGCAGCTGCCGAGGGGTTGGAGCGCGCCCTGCGCAGCGCTCTGACCGCGGCAGCCGGCACGATCAGTTCTGCTGGCGTAAGCGCTGACGACAAACGGCGCGCTATCGACCTTGTTACCAAGGGGCTTGAGGGAAACGAAAAGGCGGCCCTTGCTGCCGCGGACGAGCTCAAGCGGCTGGGCGAAACCGATATCAGTTTCGCCCGGGCCTTTGGCTCCATCGCCAACATGCTCACGCAGCTAGCGGCGGTGCGGGGGGCTCTCATCAGTACGCGGGCGGCGGCTGAGGGATTTGCTACGAGCAGCAAGCTTCAGGACGAGCAATCAGCGCTCAACCGCTCCGGCTTCGTCGTGGACACGGGGAAGCTGCCGGATCCAGCCGCTGAAGTGGCGCGCGATCCCGTAGTGGCGGCCCTGAAGTTGCAGGGGAAGGTGCGCCTTGCCCAGATGGATGAGGACAAGAGGAAGCTCGAGGAGAAGACCACCGAACTGTGGAAAGCCGCAATGGAAGGCGGCTCGCCGGTATCGCGGGCTGCCGCTGAAAATGCCGCCAAGGCCATTCTGGCGGCTGAAGCAGCCCAGAAGGGCGGCGGCAAGGGAGGCGGCGGGAAAAGCGAGTCCGAAACCGCCGAAGACCGCCTGAACCGCTACACCGACAGCGTGGCCCGTCAGAACCTCGTACTGCAGGCAGAGATTGATAATTTCGGCAAATCTAATGCCGAGAAGCGCGCTGCGATGGAGCTCGCGCGAGCCGGAGTCGACCTCAACCGCCTCGATGCACAAACCCGCGAAGAGATCCTGGGCAAGCTCAATAAAGAGATCCAGCTTTCCGAGCAGCTCCGTACTAAAAAGAAGGAGCTCGAGGACGCCCAAAAGGCTGCGAACGATGCTTCAAAGTTCTTCGGAGATTCAGCCGTAGACGCACTTAGCGACATCATCATTGAGGGCGGCAAGGCCGAAGATGTCCTCAAGAATCTCGTCAAGCAATTAGCAAAGGCTGCGCTGCAGGCGGCGTTGATTGGAACAGGGCCAATAGAGGCCATTTACGGAGTAATTCACACATGACCGCCGTGAACATCATCACTGAGACCGATGCCATTCATGTCTTTTGTGACGGCGCCCATTACCTCGGCGACGGTACGCTAGGTGCAATCTCAAGCAAGGGGCAGCTCTATCCTCATCTCAACGCGGTTGCGTGTTCTCGCGGCCCAACACTGCTGATGGATATGCTCGGCCCGGAGATCGGGCGCAAATTCGAGACGTTCGACGAACTTGTCGAAGGCATTGTGGATCTTGCGCGAGAGGTTTCCGAGCGCGAGGTCGATACGCTCCAATTCTGCCAGATCGGCGCCGACTTTGACCTCTTTGTCGCGGGGTTCTCCATCGCGCGGAACCGGCCCGAGGCATATGTTGTTGCGAGTCACGACACAAACGTTGAACCCTGGATTTTGCACCGGCTCGGCCCGGTCGCAATTGCGCCATACAACTCCGAGCTTGCCGTCCTGCTGGAGGCCATGGAACCGGCCACTGACATACTGTCGGCGGGCGTAGAGACGATGGAGGCTCAACGCCGCATCCGAGGCCAGAATGCCGGCCACGGGCCCGGTATGGCTGGCGTGGGCGGACACTGTCAGTGGATCAAGATCACCCGCGAGAGCATCCAAACGGCGGTCGTGCGGCGTTGGGACGACCGGATTGGTGAGGTGCTTGGGGAAGCGGCTTAGGGACACCATTCTTGCGTGTGGCGCTCCACGCCAATGGCGAGGGTGTGTGACGTGTTCATGTCACGTTGAACAGAAAAAGCAGGCTGATGCTGGCAGCACACTTGTAAAAATCGCAACCTTGAGGCGAGCTGTTATTCCGTTCAAATAGCGTTTGGGGGAACGCCTTAGTGTTTTTGCCGAAAGAGCCTCTTCCTGAGCAATGCCCGCCGATATCAGCTACTCCTTTATCAGGGATATTTGTAAGGCTAATAGCCGGCCCTGAAGTGGATGAAATTTTTTGTCACTCTTTCAACGCGCTCGGGAAGACCCCCAAAAAGAAGGTTGACCCCTGCATCTGGGCCGCGTGCTCGCTTATCGAGTATGACGAGACATGGGGTAGCGGGGCGATAGCTCGCGTGCGAGATTTCGCGGAGCCACTCGGGCTTCTGCGGCATAAGCCTTATGGTGCTATCATGACAATCAATCCAGCAGCTGGGGTTGGCTTCAAGGGCAGACCTGACTCGCCTCACATCAGTTTTTGGATGGCCGCCGGGTTCGACCCTGGCATGGCCGTGACAGATGTCGTGAGCATACTATGAAAATCCGCAACCGACTCCGTGCCGCGTACGTTCAAACTCTCGTGCACTTTGATGAGCCGATCTTGGCGCTCCTCCAGAACCGGAAGGGCACTCACCTGCTCGCTTACGCCGTTCCAGGTGAAGTCAATGGTTTTGTGCAACCCTACATTGCAAAAGCAGTTACCGACAAAATTTTCAAGGATTACCTTGATCAAAAAGTCGATCTCAATTTCGTCATGACGCACCCACGCGTTGGGGCGCCATACATTTTTGATTGGGATGACCTTGAAGACGAAGTACTTATGCAGCCAATTGAAGCTGTAACTGATGACTATTCCAGTTTATTGCCCGGGAAGGGCTTTTTCGCAAGGAACCACACAGAAACCTTCAGTGGAGAAATTCTCACATCCCTCACTCGCCACGAATACAAGATCGATGGAAAGTGGTCAGCCTCAGATTTTTCGCGATTCTACGCGAAGCTAGCAGATCTTTATGCTTTATTTTCATATCTATCAGACCTAAAATCATACGTGCGGCCTCTGGGACATGCGCTTGGTGATCGTATAGCCAAATACCCTTGGCAGGGCGGAGGAAGCTATCTGGGCTTCTTCAGGGATATATCTTCCGATTCTAGCGACGACTATCCTTTACAGGTTTCTAAAATAAAATATGCCTCCCCCGGCGAGATCGAGGTGAAAGGCGTGGCCGAGCCTCTGAAGCAGATCGACGAACTTGTGGAAATATTCCAAGGCGATAAGCAAGAAATGCAGGATAGTTACCGCGAACTCCGTGGCATTTTAGACAGGGACGGCGTACTCGGATCGGATGACAGAGACTTTTCTGTTCCAGCCCTCGCTGACATGGCTAGGGAGCGTGCGGACAAGTTGATGAGCCGCATGATCACCACCGATTCCACGGCGATACGAGACGCTTGCGCGGGTCACATGGTCACATACGCGAAGATTGCCATGGCAATTTATCGTCGCGGGGACGACCTTCACCGGTTCTATGCCGAAGGGCGCATGCGGCTACCGGAAACGGCAGCGCGCCGCTAAGCGCTATCCTCCATGGATTGCCGCCGGTTTACGGGTTCGACGTCCCGGTTACCGGCGGCTCGTCACCCACCACGCAATCCCGGCGATCACCAACAGCCAGAAGGCAACCGGTACGCCCCACCTATTGAGGCGTCGACGCCAAGGCGGTAGCGCAGCAAGCAGCTCGCGGGCTCGCTTGTTCTCGACGCCGATCTGTTCCCAATGGCCCATCAGAATAGGCTTCCTTGCGGCGGCTATACGGCAACTAGCTCGGCGAGCTTGGCAGCTATCGCAGTCATTGACTCTTCAGCAGTGCTCAATCCGCTTCGAGAACCTAGCAACGGGCTCACATCGCGCAGAGCCTCGTACGTGGTTTCGTGCACGATGGGTACGAGCCGATCGCGTGCAAGTAACGCCGACAGCTCCTTGTCAGCGATACCTTCCGCCGGGAGACGGCGCAACAGCGCCGGGGTAACGAGCACAATCCCCACCCGCGAATTGGCCAGTCCCTTATCAATCGCTCGCATCAACGGCACGCCGAGACCGACATCTTTCTCGCTGAACCAGACCTTCACGCCCGCGGCCTCGAGTAGATCGTGCAGCTGTTTGGCTGCGCCTTGGCGATCGTCCCAGGCATGACAGAGGAAGACGTCGCGAAGATCGAGAGTAGCTTGCTTTTCTACGTTCTCCCGGATCGGCGTGAGCGCCCGAACCTCAGCGGGTGTGTACAGGATCGTCGATCCGGCCCGCGACCATTTCGGCTTCACACTTCGGCTGGAACCGCCGCTACTGCCCCTGCCGAACCCGCTACTCCCTGACGACGAGAAGGATGAATACGAATACGACGGAGGAGAATACGACCCGTAACCGCGCGAGCGACCCCAACCGCCACGGCAGGCTGGGCATCTAGCAGCCGCGCTAGATGAGCGATGGCCTTCTCGTGGTGCTGTGCATTGAGCCATAATTCGGTGTCCTATTGAAGCGCAGCTTTCGCGGGTAGTTGAATCCTACGGACACTCTGGGAGCGAAAGTAGATTGTCATTCCATTTCCCATCGGCATAGGTCCGTAGATACTTCCCATTCGGCCCGTCTACGACGCCGATGTTCCCCCGGTTCCCCTGCACCAAGGTGTAGAAGGAGTGATCTTTCCGCTCGATCCAGTCGATTACTGACTGCCTTGTCCACTTTCCGGTGGAATTTCCGAGATGCGTAATTCCCTCGTAGGGGTTGTTCCTTGGCATCTTGTTGATGCACGTTACATGGACATCAGCCATTTAAACCATCCTTGTTACCGCTGCGTAAACGGATCACGCAGGGGTTGTGTTGTCTAGCCAGACAGCGCGCATGGGATGAGTTATTGACACCTTTTGTTCACGGTGGGGCTTGGCTTGAGGTCAGCCACCGCGCGATCGCCTTGGCGAGTTCTTCGACGCCCCTAAATCCCCTCGTTCAAATACCACTCGCGATGGAACGCCTGGAAATCATCCATCTGCTGGGAAAGCACGCCAATCACGCCGCCCGTCCACGTATCGAACGCTCGGGATCCGTCGGGCCGCGTTAATTTCTCGGGCAGCGTCCGCATGGTGTAGACAGGATTCTGCGGGCCGTATTCCTCACCAAGCACCTTGAAATCGGCGCCGGACAGGACGAACCGCGTCCGGCCTCGGTACGCCAGATGTGCGCTCGAAAACGTGCGGTCACGCAGCTTGTGCGCCATCTGCAGCATGACGCGGGTGACGTCCGCCATGCTCGCCTCACGATCGATCTTGATAAGGTCCATGACGATGACGGAAGGATCCACGCCGTAGCGTAGATGTGGGACCATCACGACGTGGTCGTTGCGGGCGTCCTCCCGTGCGGCGAGAAGCGCCGGTCCGGTCACATAGAAGCCGTTCGCCGCCATGATGATCATCAAGCCGCAGAGCAGCCAAACCGCAAGCTTCTTCATGCACCCTCGCCGTGGCCGGTATTGAGTAGGGGTTAGCGCATATAGAAATGATAGTCGCGTAGCCTGCCGGTGCTGTTCATAATCGCTGTAAAGGTGGATCCGCGCGCGTCGGTCGCCTCATATGTTGTAGATGCGTAAGTTCCGAAGCCAGAGCTGCTTCTCTTCTGCAATTTGCAGCCAAGCGCATACTCGATGCTCTCGGGCGCCGAGCCTTGGTATACGTTTGCGACCTTCTCGTGGGTCAATATGCAGGGTGGCACAGCCTGGGATCGGGCGGCTGTTGCGTTGAGCGCGAGAGCTGACGCGGCGGCGCATAATAATCTCATAACAGCCCCCCGTCTTTACCGTAGCGTCATGCAACCAAGACGAGCAGTCAAGCGCTGGCTCGTTCCCACCCCTCGTTGCATTTCCGCAGGAGGATTATCACCTCCTCCATCGGCTGCCCTTCTGCTACCGCTTGGAGGTAATCGGATACGGCCAGAGCGTTCCTGACGATCCCCGTGAGCTCGGGCGCTGGCGGCGCATCGCGCATCGGCAGAGTCCAATGCATGCGAAGATCGGGATGGGTTACGCGGTAACGCCGCTGGACCACTTTTGCGTCGTAGTCGTCTTCGTTGCGAATCCAAAGCAAGACGTCACCAACGTTTGGCAGGACGCCGCCGAAGTGTTCTAGGCTGAACACATCGGCACCCGTGACGACCCCGCCATGATGAGCGGTGACCAGCCGGACGCGGACAGAGTGATCCACGACAGGTTCCTCAATCGGCTTGTTCATGATCGCTTTTTCCCTCTTGCCAGCAGCTTGGCGGCGCGCTGCTCACGCGCTCGTTTCATCAGGCTTTCGAATGCCTTCTCTGACCCTCGTAGCGGTATGGAATTCTGCAGGCTGGTTTCGGGGTGCGCTCGCTGGGCGTCCCACATTTGCCGGACGTCGTCTTCGCTGAAGCGGATATCCCGGCCGAACCTGGCGCCTATGCCATGGCGCCTCGCGGCGCGCGCCACAGCGCTCTTGCTGACCCGCAGGTACGCGGCGGCTTCGTCGAGGTCGTAGATCTTTCCCAGCGGCCCGTCGGTCATGGCTTGGCCCCACCCTCTGGCGGTGACCGGGGCGAGCCAGAGGTCTCATAGAGCTTGGAGCGCGCGAGCCGTTTCGCCTCTCGGCGTTCGACGTGACGCGCGATGCGGGCCAATTCCTTGGGATCTGTGATCGGTCCGACGATGCTGGGATCGTGGGCTTGTTGCTCGGCAGGGCTGGCCAGCCGCGCCTCAACAGTTGGCCAGTGCCATCGGATAATTTGGCCACGATTGACCTGCGCCCGAGGCACGAATCCAGTGCGAACCCATTGATCGAACGTGTCGACGCTGATTTCCATCAACGCCGCTGCGGTCTTTCGGCTTACGAAGATGGGGCGATAGACTTGATCATCAGACATGGACGCGCCTCGAAGGAGGCAGAGTCATGTCACTATCGGAGATCCGAGTCCATAACGCGTCTATACTATACTTTAGTATATATCGCGACCACAGATTCACAATTATAATTAGGAATCGCTATGGCGCAACAATTATTTGTCAAATGCTTGTTGCTTCAACTTCACAACGCCCTCACCGCGGGCGTCGTCAATGAACTCAACATCGGCTGCCTGGAAAGCTGATTTGATCGCACGTACGGCGTCCGCCGACACGACGCGACGCTCCCTTTCGAAATCGACGATTGTAGAGAGCCCTAACCCCGCTGCAGCAGCCAGGTCTCCCTGCGACCAATCCAAAAGGGCTCGGGCGGCTTTCGTTTGCGCTGGCGTCATCTCTATCAACAATTATTGTTGACGCCCGGTGCGGGCGTGGTATCAATAATTATTGTTGATTCCATACCGACGCGCAACACGGGAGCCAACCATGTCGACCAACGCAGTTAACAAGACTCTTGAGATCGTCGAGAGCACGTATGGGCCCACGCCCTGCGGCAAGGGGATGCAGTTGCGCTGCCTTACACAGGAGGTGGGCGGGGCGTTCGAAGGCAGGCTGGCCCATCTCGATTTCATACTCGAGCACGCGGATAAGCACGTTCAGGAACACGGCCAGCGCTCTTTCGCAGCCCTGCGTAGAGCGACCGGCGTCCTGAATCCGGAAGACAGCTCCGAACTGCATTTCAAAGCGTTTCGCATTGCCTCCGGGGCGCTAGCCGCTGCTTGACAATCAATTGTGTGATCCGGGTGAGTAGTAATGGAAATCGAGGCGGACACCGGAGCACCGGTCGATTTCTCTTGACTTTTCAAATTAGGATTCGGAATATTGTTTAGCATTCCGAGTCGCTCTGTGGAGCCCGAATGCAGCCAGCCAATGACAATCGACATTCTCACGGCTTCATGCCGCGCGGGCTTTCGCGGGTGCAGGCCGCATTCTATTTCGGCATCTCGCCTTCACTGTTCGATGACCTTGTGAGGGAGGGCCGGGCCCCCTCCCCGCGCACCATCAACACCCGCACGATTTGGGACGTTCGGGATCTCGATGCGGCGTTTGACAGCCTGCCGTATCGGAACACTGTGTCTGACGCGAACCCGTGGGATGACGCCGCCTGATGCCACGCCCAAACCCGCCCCGGCTCAGTAAGGACGTCGACCGGCACGGAAATGTGCGGTGGTATGTTCGCGTGCCAGGTAAGCCGAAGGTCCGTCTCACACAGGAATACGGCTCGGATGCCTTTTGGAGCGCGTATCGCGACGCCTTGGCGGGTAAGCCGACGGCCGAGTCCTCCGCGCCTGGCAAGGTCGAGAAAGGCAGCTTTCGCGAACTTTGCCAGAAGTACTATGCGAGCTCGGAGTTCAAACTGCTGGACACCAGCACGCGGGCATGGCGAACCCGCGCCCTTGATCTCGTGTGCAAGACGAAAGGCAGTCTGCCTGTCGATCGAATGGAGACGAAACACGTCCGCCGGCTACGAGATGAGCTTGAGAAGGCCGCCGCCAATCAGCGCTTAAAGGCACTTAAAGCGCTCTTCGGTTGGGCAGTGGCAGCAGAGGAAGTTGCGGCCAACCCGGCACGTGACGTGAAGCTGGTGAAGTACACGACCAACGGCCACCACTCATGGACGGTCGAGGAAGTCCTCCGATTCGAAAAGCGCTGGCCGCTCGGCACAAAGCCCCGGCTCGCGATGATGCTCCTCTATTACTCCGCGGGCCGCAGGGAGGACGCGGTGCGGCTCGGCCCGTCGCATATCCAAAATGGCCGACTGCGTTTCCAACAGGCTAAGAACGAGCATCGCTCACCGGTCGATATCGACATCCCGGCCGATCCGCGACTGCTTGAGGCAATCGAATTCACGCCCCACGGCGAGGAAGTCTTCCTCGAGACGCAGTATGGCGAGCCGTTCACACCGAACGGATTCGGCAACTGGTTTCGCGAACGCTGCAAGGATGCTGGCGTGCCTGGACGCGCCCACGGCTTGCGCAAGGCTATCGCGGCAAGGCTGGCGGAGAGCCAGGCAACGCCGCACGAAGTCATGTCCGTCACGGGACACAAGACGCTAGAGGAGGTTGAACGCTACGCCCGCGCCGCACGCAAACCGCGGATGGCGGATTCAGCGATGATGAAGCTTCAGGCTGGGTCGACAAATGTCCCACCGGGTTCCGAGGTGGGACAAGAAGAGGAAAAAAGCTTTATAAAACAGGCTCATTTGGCCGCGATGGCGCTCCCATGGGGAATCGAACCCCAGTTTTCGCCGTGAGAGGGCGACGTCCTGACCGCTAGACGATGGGAGCAGCGCGGCAAGGCCGTCCGTATAATCGGCGCCGGCCCGCGCCGCAAGCCCCTCCGTGCAGCCGAAGGTGAAAAACCTGCGGGCCTGTGCAAAGCAGCCCGCAGGAGGCCGTTCACCGCCTCATCCTGCGGCGTGCGAGCGCTCTGCCGGAGCCAGCGCCGGATAGTCGGTGTAGCCCTTGGCGTCGCCGCCATAGAAGGTCGCGACATCCGGCGTGTTGAGCGGGGCATCCAGCTTCAGCCGCTCCGGCAGGTCGGGATTGGCGATGAAGAGGCGGCCAAAGGCGATCAGATCAGCCTCGCCCTTCTCCACCGTCTCAATCGCGAGCGCGCGGGTGAAGCCGTTATTGGCGATATAGGCGCCGCGGAAGGCCTTGCGCAGGGCCAGGTAATCGAAGGGCAGGTAGTCGCGCGCATCGCGCGTCGCGCCCTCGACGACATGGATGAAGGCGATGCCGCGCTTGTCGAGCTCGCCGACGAGATGGCCGAACAGCGCCTGCGGATCGGTATCGCGGGCGTCGTTGGCCGGGCTCACCGGCGAGATGCGGATGCCGACGCGCTCCTTCGGGAACACCTTGCTCACCGCATCGACCACCTCCAGCGTCAGCCGGACGCGGTTCTCGATCGAGCCGCCATAGGCATCCTGCCGCTGGTTCGAGCCGTCGCGCAGGAACTGGTCGAGCAGATAGCCATGGGCGCCGTGCAGCTCGATGCCGTCGAAGCCGGCCGCCTTGGCATTCTGCGCCGCCCTGCCGAAATCGGCGACGATGCCGGGAATTTCGTCGAGCCTGAGCGCGCGCGGTTCGGAGACCTCGGCGAAGCCGCTTTCGATATAGGTCTTGGTCTTGGCCAGCACGGCCGAGGGTGCGACCGGCGCCTGGTTGCCCGGCTGCAGCGAGACATGGCTGACGCGCCCGACATGCCAGAGCTGCGCGAAGATCAGTCCGTCCGCTTCATGCACGGCGTCGGTCACCGCCTTCCAGCCGGCGACCTGCGCGTCGCGATAGATGCCGGGCGTCCAGATATAGCCCTGGCCCTGCTGCGAGATCTGCGTCGCCTCGGTGATGATCAGGCCGGCACCGGCGCGCTGGCGGTAATACTCGACATTGAGCGCGTTCGGCGCATCATCGTGCTTGTTGGCGCGGTTGCGGGTCAGAGGCGCCATCACGACGCGGTTCTTCAATTCGAGATCGCCGAGGCGGAATGGCGTGAACAGCTTGGCGGGGGAGGCAGAGGTACCGGCATGACTCATCGTGGCGATCCTTGTCGCGAAGCGGCGCTAGGGCCGCGGAAGGCATCCATGGCGCCGGTCAGCGCCAGGCGGGCCGGAGCCGTCGCGAGCAAGATAGGCGACCTGGCAGGAATTGGCAGGGGCCGTCCTGCACCGCTCGCGAGAAAGCGAAGACCCTCTCTTTACGTCCTCCACCGCGCATGAGCGTTTCCGAAAATCCCGACGAGACAGGAAAAACCCTCTCCACGCGCTGGCTGCAGCGCGGGCGCGGCTGGCTGCGCACGGGCCTCGGCAGCGCCATCGGCCTCGTCTACCCGCCCGCATGCGTCGGCTGCCGGGCTGCCACGAGCGAGGCGCAGGGCCTTTGTGCGCAGTGCTGGGCCGGGCTCGGTCTGATCGAGCGGCCCTATTGCGAGCGGCTCGGCACACCCTTCGAGGTCGATCTTGGCCCGGAACTGATCTCGCCGGCCGCGATCGCCGATCCGCCGGTCTTCGCGAGGGCCCGCGCCGCCTGCCGCTTCGACGGCACGGCGCGCGAGCTTGTGCATCGGCTGAAATATGGCGACCGGACCGAGCTTGCGCTGATGCTCGGCCGGATGATGGCGCAGGCGGGCCGCGAGGTGATCGCCGAGGCCGACCTCATCGTGCCGGTGCCCCTGCATCGCTTCCGCCTGTGGACGCGGCGCTTCAACCAGGCGGCGGCGCTGGCGGCGGCGATCGCCCGCCAATCCGGCCACCCTTGCGCACCGCAGGCGCTCGCCCGCGTCAAGCGCACCAGACAGCAGGTCGGGCTGACCAAGGCGCAGCGCGCCGACAACCTACAGGGCGCCTTCAAGGTCCTGCCGGCGATGCGCCCGCTCGTCGAGGGCAGGCGCATCCTGCTCGTCGACGACGTGCTGACCACCGGCTCGACCGTCAACGCCGCCTCGCGCGCTTTGCTGCGCGGCGGGGCGAGCGCAGTCGACGTGCTGACCTTCGCCCGGGTCGTGACGGACGCGTGACGGCTCCCTATATTGCAAGGCGAAACAGTCTTTCGGGATAGGCAGATGCCGCAGGTCACGATCTACACCACGGGCTGGTGCCCCTATTGCCAGGCCGCCAAGGCCCTTCTGACCAAGAAGGGAGTCGCCTTCGAGGAGATTGATGTCGACGGCAACAGGGAGCTGCGCCAGGAGATGACGGCCAAGGCCGGCGGACGCACCTCCGTGCCGCAGATCTTCATTGGCGGGCGCCATGTCGGCGGGTCCGACGACCTGCACGCGCTCGATGCCCGCGGCGAGCTCGATCCGCTGCTGAAGGCCGCCTGAGGGAGTAGTCCGATGACCGCGCCGCGCTTCACCGCCGCCTGCGTCCAGATGCGCTCGACGCGCGATCCCCTGCGCAATCGGGACGATGCGGTCCGCCTGATCCGCGAGGCCGCGGCGGCCGGGGCGCAGTTCGTCCAGACCCCGGAGGTCACCAATCTCTGCGAGCGCGACACGAAGCGCCTGCGCGAGACCAGCCAAAGCGAGGATCAGCACGACGTGCTGGCCGGGCTGCGGCAGGCGGCGCGCGAAACCAAGGTCTGGCTGCAGATCGGCTCGCTCTCGGTCAAGGCCGGCGAGAAGATCGCCAACCGCGCCTATATGATCGACCCCCAGGGCGAGATCGTCGCGCGCTACGAAAAGATCCACCTTTTCGATGTCGACCTGCCCAATGGCGAGACCTGGCGCGAATCCAACACCTTTTCCGGCGGCGACCGGGCGACCTTGGTCGAGACGCCCTGGGGGCTGGTCGGGATGTCGATCTGCTATGATGTCCGCTTTCCTTATCTCTACCGAGCCGAGGCCGAGGCCGGCGCCGTCATGCTGACCGCGCCGGCCTGCTTCACCCGCCAGACCGGCGAGGCGCATTGGCAGGTGCTGCAGCGGGCCCGCGCCATCGAGAACGGCGCCTTCATGGTCTCGGCGGCGCAGGGCGGCCTGCATGAGGACGGCCGCGAGAGCTATGGCCATTCGATCATCGTCGATCCCTGGGGCCGCGTGCTGGCCGAAGCCGGAAACGAACCCGGGCTGATCATGGCGCAGATCGACCTTGCTCTGGTCGCCGACGCCCGCCAGCGCATCCCGACGCTGCGCCACACCCGCTCCTTTGCGGTCGAGACGCGCAGGAGCGAGCAACCCAAGCTCGACGCTGCCGAGTGAGCCTGAACCTTGCCGCCAAACGGCCGCGCCCCTATCTGCAGCCGTCATTGGCGGCTTTTGAGTTGACATGATCCGTTACACCCTGATCTGCGACAACGCCCACGAGTTCGAGAGCTGGTTCGCGAGTTCCGGCAGCTTCGACGAACAGGCGAAGCGCGGCTTCGTCACCTGCCCGGTCTGCGACAGCGCCAAGGTCGAGCGCGCCGTGATGGCACCGGCGGTGGCCCGCACCGATCGCGGCCCACGTCCGGCCGCGCTTGCACCGGAGGCGGCTGCACCGTCGCCGATCCCCGCTCCCTCCCCTGCCCCCACCGCACAGCCGGCCGCACTGATGGGCGAGAAGGAGATGGCGTTCCGCGCCATGCTGACCGCGCTGCACGAGCATGTCGCCGCCAATGCCGAGCCGGTCGGCAAGCGTTTCGCCGAGGAGGCGCTGAAGATCCATCACGGCGAGAGCGAGAACCGCGCCATCTATGGCGAGGCCAGCTTCGAAGACGCCCGGATGCTGCACGAGGAAGGCGTCGAGTTCCTGCCGCTGCCACGCCTGCCGGAAGGGCGGAACTGATAGCTCACCACCGCTAAAGCAAGGGCGCGGGGAACCCTTCTCCCGTGTGGGAGAAGGGCAGGGATGAGGGCCCACCCTACCCGCAGAAGGCAGAAGCGGCGCCGCCTCGATCCGACAATCAACGGCAGTCCGTCACCCCTACCCCGCTCCCAACCGGGAGAGCCCTCTTGCATTCCCCGTATCGCGGGCATATACCCGCAACCCATGTCGGTTCCCTGCATCTGCACGACACTGCGCTCGGCCTCGCGCCGGATGATCGCCTTTTATGACGAGACGATCGCTCCGGTCGGGGTCAACATCGCGCAGTTCAGCCTGATGCGCTCGATCGCCCGGACCCAGCCGGTGACGCTGACCGCGCTCGGCCGCCGCGTCGAGCTCGACCGCTCGACCATCGGGCGCAATGTCCGCGTCCTCGAGAAGATGGGCCTGGTCGAACTCGGTCGCGGCGAAGACCAACGGGAGGCCACGGTCACCCTGACCGAGGCCGGGCATAAGGTTCTGGAAGACGGCGCCCCCCTCTGGGACGGCGCCCAGAAGTCCCTCGAAGACCGTCTTGGCGTCGACTTCATGCGGCAATTGCACGCTGCGCTCGATTCGCTCTGATTTTCTCAAGCATAAACGGGTATATACCCGCAAAGAAAGGGCCATTCATGCCGACCGATCTCGCTGAACATCCGCAACCCGTCGGCCTCGCCGCCGCCTTCGCCCGCCGCGGCATCCATTACGGCTGGGCCGTTGCGGCGGTGACCTTCCTGACCATGCTGGTCACCGCCGGTGCCGTCGGCGCGCCGGGCGTGCTGATCCTGCCGCTGCAGAAGGAGTTCGGCTGGGCGACCTCCGAGATTTCCTCGGCGCTGGCGGTCCGGCTGCTGCTGTTCGGGCTGATGGCGCCCTTCGCCGCCGCCTTCATGAACCGCTTCGGCGTCCGCCCCGTCGCGCTGGTTGCACTCAGCCTGATCGCGGCGAGCATCATCGGCTCCTTCTTCATGACGCAGCTCTGGCAGCTGGTGCTGCTCTGGGGCTTCGTGCTCGGCTTCGGCACGGGCCTGACCGCCATGGTGCTCGGCGCCACCGTCGCGACGCGCTGGTTCGTGCAGCGCCGCGGCCTCGTCGTCGGCCTGCTCACCGCCAGCACCGCGACCGGCCAGCTCGTCTTCCTGCCCTTGCTCGCGGCTCTGACCGAGCAGGTCGGCTGGCGCGCCGCGATGACCTTCGTGCTCGGCATGATCGCGCTCGCGGCGGTCGGCATCCTCGCTCTGATGCGCGACCGGCCTGCCGATGTCGGCCTCGTCCCCTATGGCGCAACGCAGATCGTGCCGGCCCCGGCTCAAGCTGCCAGCCTCGGAGCGATGCTCGCCTCCCCGATCGTCGCGCTGCGCGATGCGGCGAAGACCAGCACCTTCTGGATCCTGTTCGGCACCTTCTTCGTTTGCGGCGCCAGCACCAACGGGCTGGTGCAGACCCATTTCGTCTCGCTCTGCGGCGATTACGGCATGGCGGCGGTGACGGCAGCGAGCGTGCTCGCGGTGATCGGCATCTTCGACTTCCTCGGCACGGTCGGCTCCGGCTGGCTTTCGGACCGCTATGACAGCCGCTGGCTGCTGTTCTGGTATTACGGCCTGCGCGGGCTCTCGCTGCTGTTCCTGCCCTTCACCGACTTCTCCTTCTACGGTCTCTCGATCTTCGCGATCTTCTACGGGCTCGACTGGGTTGCGACCGTGCCGCCGACGATCAAGATCGCCGCCGACCGCTTCGGCGAGAAGGCGACGCTGGTCTTCGGCTGGATCTTCACCGGGCACCAGCTCGGCGCCGCCTTCGCCGCCTATGGCGCCGGCTTCAGCCGCACCGTCTATGACAGCTACCTGCCGGCCTTCTTCATCGCCGGCGCGCTCTGCCTCTTCGCCGCCGGCTTCTGCATCATGATGCGGGGCGGCGAAGCCAAGCCGATAGCCGCTGCGGCCTAGAGTCGCTCCATCGGCGGCACCTTGAAGGTCTCGACCGTCGAGGCGCCGCCGGCGAGCAGCACCTCCCATTCGGCCTCCGCCTTCACTCGCGCCAGGCAGGGCGCGAGCTTGGCCTCGACCAGCCCATGCGGCACAAAGACGAGCCCGTCATCGTCGCCGACGACGAGGTCATGCGGCTGGACGGCGACGCCGCCGAAGACGATCGGCCCGTTGACGATGCCGCGCTCCATCGAGGACGGGCCGCGCGGCATGATCCAGCGCGAGAAGAAGACGAAATCCGGCCATTGCGACACCGGCCCGACATCACGCACCGCACCGTCGACGACGACGCCAGCAATGCCCTTGCGCCGGGCGGCACCGCCGAGCAGGTCGCCGATCATCGCGGCATCCTTGCGCCCGCCAGCCGCGACCACCACGACGTCGCCGCGCTCGGCGACGCTGATCGCATGATGCACCGGCCCGTAATCGGCCGGCTCGCACCAGGCCGTTATCGCCTGGCCAACCAGGCGCTTGCCCGGTGCGAAGGGGCGGGTCGGCCGGATCGCCGGGTCGGCATGGCCAGTGCCGCCGAGCTGGTCGGCGATCACCGAGCTGGGCACGCCCTGCCAGGCATCGATCAGGGCTTGCGGCAGGCGCGGATGGGCGGGCGTAGCGAGACGGGTCGGCATCAGCGTTTCCTCGGTTTTGTCGCTTGCTGGTTCAGGCCGCCCGGCCGGGCCGCTCGGCGAGCAGGCGGCGCACCGCCCGCTCCAGCCGGCGCACGCCCTCGACCAGCACCTCCGGCGGCGAACGGGTGAAATTGACCCGCATCGCGCTCTTCAAGGCGCCTGACGGGTCGAACACGCTCGACGGCACGAAAGCCACGTTCTCGGCCAGCGCATGGGCATAGAGCGCGTCGGTGTCGATCGCCTCGTCCTTGGCCCGCATCCAGACGAACATGCCGCCCGGCGGCACCTCCCACTCGAACCAGTCGGAGAGATGTTCGGTAGCCGCGGCGCAGAGCGCATCGCGCCGCTCGCGATAGGTCGCGACGATCTTCGGGATATGCTGCGCCTCGAAATCGCTCTCGATCATCTCGAGCGCGATCGCCTGCGTCAGCAGGCTGGAGGCGATGTCGGTCGACTGCTTGGCCAGCGCCAGCGTCGAAATCAGCGAAGCCTCGGCCACGACCCAGCCGACACGCAGGCCCGGCGCCAGGCTCTTCGACAGCGTGCCGAGATAGATCACCGGCCCGGCATAGGCGCCGTTCGGATGGCGCTGCGCATGATGGGCGAGAAGGCTCGGCCCGGCCGGCCCGTCGAACTGCAGCGGCAGATAGGGATCGTCCTCGAGCAGCCAGGTCCCGGCCGCCTCGACCTTGTCGAGCAAAGCGGCGCGCTCGTCCTGCGAGACCAGCACGCCGGTCGGGTTGGAATAGTTCGGCACGGCATAGACGAACTTGGCCTGACGCAGCGCGGCATCGTGCCCAGGCGCCTGCAGGCTCCAGTCGAGCTTCTCATAGCGCGGCATGCGCGGGCGCCAGGCGTCGAGCGCGCCGAGATAGGTCGGAAACTGCGACAGGATCATCTCGCCGGGATCGACCAGAGCCTTGCCGACGAGGTCGAGCCCCTGCATCGCGCCGGTCGTCAGCAGCACGTTCTCCGGCCCGAAGCGGCGCCCGGTCGTGGCGCTGAAGCGCTCGGCGATCGCCGCCCGCAGCGCCGGCAGCCCTTCGATGGCGCCATATTCGAGAATCTGCGTGCCCCAGCGCCTCAGCGCCCGCTCCTGGGCGGCGGCGATCGCCTCGACCGGATAGATCTCGGAGGCCGGCAACCCGCCGGCGAGACTGACGACATCGGGCCGCCCGCCGATCGCCATGAACTGCTGGGTGATGCTGTTGCCGGTCGAGAGCCAGCTGGCGAAAGCCGGCCGCGGCGAAGGAGATTGCGTCATCGAAACTCTGCTGAAGACAAGGTCGCGCGACGCTATACGGCCCTGCCGCAGCGTGAAACCCGGCGTGACGCATGGCCGCGCGCATTATCCGAACGTCTGACGCGACCTTTCGGCCCCACTGGCGTTATCTTCGCTGCAGTGCAACAATCGAGATTGCACGAGCACATCAAGACGGCACGGCAGGGAGCGACCATGAACGCGATCGATCCGCCTCGGACTCAGGCCCAGCGCGACAAGCCCTGGATCTTCCGGACCTATGCCGGCCATTCCGACGCGTCCGAATCGAACAAGCTCTACCGGACCAATCTCGCCAAGGGCCAGACCGGTCTCTCCGTCGCCTTCGACCTGCCGACCCAGACCGGCTACGATCCCGATCACGTGCTCTCGCGCGGCGAGGTCGGCAAGGTCGGCGTGCCGATTACCCATCTCGGCGACATGCGGGCATTGTTCGACCAGATCCCGCTGGCGCAGATGAACACCTCGATGACGATCAACGCGACGGCGGCCTGGCTGCTGTCGCTCTATATCGCCACCGCCGACGAACAGGGCGCCGACCGCGCCGCCTTGCAGGGCACGACCCAGAACGACCTCGTCAAGGAATACCTGTCGCGCGGAACTTACGTCTTCCCGCCGCGCCCCTCGATGCGATTGACCACCGACATCGTCGTGTTCACGGCGCGCGAACTGCCAAAATGGAACCCGACGAACGTCTGCTCCTACCATCTGCAGGAGGCCGGCGCCTCGCCGGTGCAGGAGCTCTCCTTCGCCTTGGCGACCGCGATCGCCCTGCTGGAATCGATCAAGGCCCGGCCGGAGGTCGCCCCCGAGGAGTTCGGCAGCGTCGTTGGCCGCATCTCCTTCTTCGTCAATGCCGGCATGCGCTTCGTCACCGAGCTCTGCAAGATGCGGGCTTTCGTCGATCTCTGGGACGAGATCACGCTGAAGCGGTTCAATGTGCTGGAGGAGCAGCATCGCCGCTTCCGCTATGGCGTGCAGGTCAACTCGCTCGGGCTGACCGAGCCGCAGGCCGAGAACAATGTCTACCGCATCCTGATCGAGATGCTGGCGGTGACGCTGTCGAAGAAGGCCCGCGCCCGCGCCGTGCAATTGCCGGCCTGGAACGAGGCGCTGGGACTGCCCCGCCCCTTCGACCAGCAATGGTCGCTGCGCATGCAGCAGGTGCTGGCCTATGAGACCGACCTGCTCGAATTCGGCGATATCTTCGACGGCTCGAAGGAGATCGACGCCAAGGTCGAGGAACTGAAGGCAGCCGCGCTGGAGGAACTGGCGAAGATCGACGCCATGGGCGGCGCGCTCGCCGCCGTCGAGAGCGGCTACATGAAGATGGCGTTGGTCGAGAACGGCGCCAGGCGCATCGAGGCGATCGAGCGCGGCGAGCAGATCGTCGTCGGCGTCAACAAGTTCACCACCAGCGAGCCCTCGCCGCTCTCGGCCGGCGACGGCGCCGTCGTCACCGTGCCGGATTCGGTCGAGATCGAGGCGGTTGGCCGGCTCAAGGCCTGGCGCGCCGCGCGCGACGGCAAGGCGGTCGAGACCGCGCTCGCCGAGCTCGCCAGCGCGGCGAAAGAAGACCGCAACGTCATGCCGGCTTCGATCGCCTGCGCCAAGGCCGGCGTCACCACCGGCGAATGGGCGCAGACCCTGCGCGAGATCTTCGGCGAGTACCGCGCCCCGACCGGCGTCGACACCACCAAGCTCGGCGACGATGCCGGGCTCGCCACCGTCAAGGCCGCCGTCGCCAAGGCGACCGAGCGGCTGGGCAGAGCGCCGCGCTTCCTCGTCGGCAAGCCCGGGCTCGACGGCCACTCGAATGGCGCCGAGCAGATCGCGGTGCGTGCCCGCGATGCCGGCATGCAGGTTTCCTATGGCGGCATCCGCCAGACGCCCGAGGAGATCGTGACGCAGGCCAAGGAGACCGAGGCCGACATCATCGGCCTCTCCATCCTCTCCGGCTCGCATTTGCCGCTGGTGCGCGACGTCACGGCTAGGCTGCGCGTCGCCGGCATGGATGTTCCCGTCGTGGTCGGTGGCATCATTCCGCCAGACGATGAGAACGCGCTGAAGAACATGGGCGTCGCCCGGGTTTACACGCCGAAGGATTTCGCCCTCGACGGCATCATCGCCGACGTCGCCGGGTTGGCGGCGAAGAAGGGCTGAACCAGCAGGTTTCGACACCAAGCACGGCGTCATCCCGGACAAGCCGCGCAGCGGCGCCGATCCGGCATCCGTTCCTATGCCTTTCCGAAAGAGGTTCCCGAATGGGTCCCGGGCCTCCTTTCGATCGCCTGGGACGACTCGTATCACGCGAGCCACATTCCCCAGTTCTCCGCAGGCGCGAAAAGCGCTCAGGCTTCCCCAAGCGCGTGCGGATGACTATCGTCCCGAAACCGCCCGATTGCCGCCACAACCTTGGCGCCGATCGAGCTGCAAGGCGGCAGCCGGCAGCGCCGCAAGGGATTCGCTGAGGAGAGGAATGAGCGCATGCCCGCATGGCTGCAGACCAATATGACCGGGACCAACATCCGCGCCGCCTTCATCGGCGCCATCGGCCTTGCCCTTGCCGGGCCTGCCGCGGCCCAGACGATGGGCTTCGACCCCAGCGATTTCGGCAAGATCAGCATGCCGCGCCGGCAGAGCACCGGCGACGCCGCCACCCATATCGAGAACAATAAGGGCGCCTTCGAGCCGATCGCGGAACTCGATCAGCGCGATCCGCTCGCCAAGATGGCCAAGCCCGTCGGACGCATCGACATCCTGCTGAAGGACAACAAGACCGGCAAACAGTCCGGCGCCCATTGCACCGGCGAGCTGCTGCCGGGCGACTATGTCCTCACAAACCATCATTGCCTGCCGCAGAGCGGCGAGATGACGCCGATGCGCGCCATCATCGTGATGGATTTCCTGACGCAGGACGGCAAGGGCGCCAAGGTCTTCGAACTCGAGCCCAAGCCGGTCGAGTTCAACGCCAATCTCGACTACGCCATCGTCAAGGCGAAAGGCAACCCGACCGCGACCTATGGCTCGGTCAAGCTCGCGGCGACGCCGACCGGCAGCGCCCCCTCGCTGATGGTGATCCATCACCCGGCCGGCCGGCCGAAGGTGATGAGCCGCTTCCGCTGCATGGCGACGCGCCAGCAGGGCGATGCGGCCGAACTACGCCATCGCTGCGACACGCTCGGCGGCTCGTCCGGCTCGCTGCTCTACAACGCCGGCAATGCCGGCATCGCCTTGCACAAGCAGGGCGGCCTCGCCCCCAACGATCCCAACAGTTACAACACCGCGACCAGCATGACCGCGCTGCTCCAGGCCAGCCCTCTGCTGCGCAAGATGGCCGGCGCCGGCGGTCAGGCCCCGGCTGCGGATGGCGGCGGTTCGGTCGCCTCGGGCGGCGGTCAGGACGACCAGCCGAGCTCGACCGAGCGCAGCAGCCTGCGCGGTTCCGACAATCTCGACACCGACGGGATGAACTCGCTGCTGAAGAACTGACGCGGGGCGTCCTTCCAGGCTTCGCGCAGCGAAGAGCCCGGAACCCATGACCACGACGGTTCTCCAGCGCGTCGTGCTCGCCCTTGTGGCGAGCATCCACGTCTTGAACACCGAGTTTGATCAACGAAGCGAAGACGTGGATGGTCGGGACAACAAGCCCGACCATGACGGAAGGGGCAGGCGTCAGCCCTGCTCGCCGTGGCTGCGTCCGTAAGGGTTGCGCGGCGGCGAGGTCCAGCCTGCGAGCGTCGCGGGATCGGCCTCGTAGATCTCGACCTTGAGCGGGTGGCAGACCGCGACGTCGCTCGAATGGGTCTGGCCGCAATCGCCGCCCGGGCAGGCCGAGATCGCGCCGAGCAGGTCGATCTCGGCGAAGAGCTCGAGGAAGTCGCCGGGCCTGACCGGGCTCGCCTTCATGAAGTATTGCTGCGTGTCGCGGGTGAAGCCGGTGCACATGAAGACGTTGAGCACGTCGTGGACGTGATGCTCGACCTCGCGCGCCGGCAGCCCCCGCGCCTGCCCGAGCGCGCGGGCGAGGTTCGAATGGCAGCAATGGTGGTAGTCGCCGCCATCGCCGAGGAGCCGGTGAGTATAGGGATCGCAGCGCGTGCCGATCACGTCGTGAACGCCGGCCCCGTCCTGATCGAAACCGTACCAGCCCAGCGTGTCATGGGTGATCGTTGCCATTGGCCTGAGGTATGGCAGGCTGCTCCAAAGCCGGTCGCCCAGCCCGACATGGGTCGCGTGCAGGGCCCGTGTCTTGCCGCTGAAGAAGCGCTCGTCGAGATCGTCCGCGTTCCAGAGGTTGAGGTCGCCGACCTGCGGCCCCTCGATGCTGACGACCCGGAAGAAATGCCCCTTCGGCACCCGGAAGCTGCCGGCCTCGCGCGGCGGCACGATGATCTCGTCGCGCTTGGTCAGCGTCCGGCGGGCGCGCGCCAGCATCGCCATGTCGGCACCGGGCAGGCTGCCATTGGGATAGACCACCACGGGCGGCTTGCGCCGACGCTCCTCGGCATCGGCGGGAGCGATCACCTGCGAATCCGTCGTCATGGCCTCTCCGCCGACTCCTGAGTCTACGATTTCCTGGGATCGCGCTAGACCAGCCCGCTGCTCTTCAGCGTCTGGTAGGCCTTGAGGATTTCCTGCAGCCGGCCTTCGCGCGAGCGGTCGCCGCCATTGGCGTCGGGGTGGAAGCGCTTCACCAGTTCCTTGTAGCGGGCCTTGATCGCGACGCGGTCGGCGCTCTCGTCGAGGTCGAGCGTCTCCAGCGCCTTCTTCGCGACGACGCCGACCCTCGGCTCGGCCCGCTCCTGCTCGCGGCCGGCGCGGCCGCGGAACAGGTTGAAGGCGTCCTGCATATCCGGCCCGCCGGCCCCGCGCCCACGCTGCGCCATCCGGGCTGCACTGGCATTGACGCCGAGCTTCCAGGTCGGCCGGTGGCCGATCTCCTCCTGCTTGGCGTAGGCCGCCAGCGCCTCGTCGTTCATGCCGGCGAAATAGTTGTAGGTGGCGTTGTAGGCCTTCACATGGTCGAGGCAGAACTGGAAGAACTTGCCTTCCTTGCCGCGACCCATCGGCGCGCGGAACTCGCCCGCCTTGGTGCAGCCGGGATGGTCGCACCGGCGCGCATCGGCCTCGACCACCTCTTCCGCCTCGGAAGGGCCGATCCTGATCCGGTCGAAAAGGCGCGAGCTGAAGTTCATCGTCTCATGGTTATGCGGGCGGAATGCTGCTCCGACAAGCCGGCCGCCGCGCCGATCGCTCCGCGCCTGCAGCTAGCCGATCGCCTTGCCGGCAGCTTGACCCTGATTGCTTAAGGAACCCGGCTCAGCCGAAGCGGCCGAGACGCCCCCCTAGATAGTGTTTCCACGCCTCGAACTCAACGGCCGCAGGCCGCATCGCCCCCAGCCGCGAGCCCGAGCTTCGTCCCGCGCGGCACGCGATAGATCGGCGCCTCGCCGGACGCCGGCGCGATTTCCACCACCCCGACGCCGACATGAGAGCCCGGAGAATCCGGCTCCAATGAGGCGGCGATGACATTGGCCCCCGCCTGCGTCATCGGCACGAAGACGGCATCGGCCGGCACGTCCATCCGGCGCGGCCGAAGCTCGACCTTCACCGCCTGGTCCGGATTGATGTTCTCGCGGTCGGTCTTCTTCACCGGCCCCTTCTGCTCGACCATGAAGGCCTCGACCTCCAGCGTCGTCGGCGCGCCGAGCGCGCAGCTGACGATGCCCTTGAGCTTGAGTGCCTCCAGCGCCGCCTGTCCCGCCGGCAGCACGAGATAGCCTTCCGGCCGCGCCCGGCGGCTGGTTACCGTGACCTTGCGCGAGTCGCGGAATTCGACCGGGGTCGGCATATCCGCCCCGCTCGCCGGATCGACCAGCGGAATCGCGACCGTCTCGGTGGCGATGCGATGGGCGACGATGAGTTCGCCCTGGTTGCGCGCCAGTTCCGCCCGCGCCGCCTTCACCGCCTCCAGCACCGCCTTGTCATTGGCCGCGACCGTGTCGAGCACCGAGCGGGCGATGACGTAATGGGTGGCGATGCGGCGCTCCAGGTTCTCCAGCTGTAGACCGACGCCGCGCGTCTCGATCAGGAAGGAGACGGCACCGGAAAGCCCGAACAGGTTGCGCGCGATGCCCGGCGCATTGCCGCCCATCGAAACCAGCTTGTCATCCTTGCGGTAGCTGGTGGTGAAGTACCAGAACGAGCTCAACCCCTTCTCCGCCATCGCTCTCTCCATGGCGGGCTTGACCATCTCGGAGGCAATCTTCGTCGTCGGGGCCGGCACCGCAGGATTGGTGGCGTAGAGGATCATCGCATCGGCGGCATTGAGTCCGCCGAACTTCTCCAGCCAGCGATTGGCGACGGAGAACTCATGCACGTCGACGATCACGTCCGGCGGCAATTCGGCAAGCTTGGCGTGCAGCGCCCGCGTCTCCGGCAAGGTCAGCAGCAGATGGTCGCGGTTGAGGTCGAAGCCGCTGGCGCCGACGCGCTTGTCGGCCGCCGCGCCATCGGGATTGCTGCGCGGCACGATCACCACCACCAGCTTGTCGAGGACCGGGCCGAGATCGCCCAACGCCAGGTCATGCGCCAGCGCCAGCATCGCTTCGGCTCCGGCCGGCTCGTTGCCATGCTGCTGGCCGACGAACCAGACGACGGGCCGTCCCAGTGCCTTCAGCGCGGCGGGGTCCTTCAGGCCTTCCTTCGAGAAGATCAGATAAGGCAGATCGCGCCCCTGCTGCGACGTGCCGAGCGAGCCGAGCACGACCTTTCCGGGCGCCTTGGCGGCCAGGTCGGTCACGAAGGCTTCAAGCTCGGCCTGCGTCGTCAGGCCGGGCGCTCCGCGCGTCAGCGCCGGCGTCGCGAGCGGGATCGGCACCGGCTTGTAGCGCGCCAGCACCGCCTCGCTCTGCTTGTAGTCGGCGACGCGCCCTTCGTCCTGCGCCAGCACGGGCACTGCGGCGAGAGAAAGCGCCAGACCGAGCATGCGCCAGATCGTCACCATCATCGCCTCCGCCAGAAAGATGCGTTCCCGCCTCGCCCCACAGGGACTATGAGACTGCCCCGGACCCCGAGCAAGCAACCTGAGAGAAACCCGCATGCCGACCATGGCCGACCGGATCGCCGGCAAGCTCACTGCGCAGCTCACGCCCGAGCATCTCAAGGTGATCGACGAATCGCATCAGCATCACGGCCATGCCGGCTGGCGCGAGGGCGGCGAGACGCATTTCCGCGTCGAGATCGTCTCGGCCGCTTTCACCGGCAAGAGCCGGCTCGAGCGCCACCGCCTGGTCAATGCCGCGCTGTCCGAGGAGCTGGCCGGCGGCGTGCATGCCCTGGCGATCGCGGCGCGGGCGCCGAACGAGGCCTGAACCTCAGGCGGCCTTGCGCTCCGGCGTCGCCAGGTAGATCGCGGTCGAGACCAGCAGCAGCGCCGCAAAGCCCCAGTGCATGTTGGCGAAGGCGACCGCCGCCCCCTGCCCGGCGGCCCGCTGCGCTGCCACGAACCAGCCGGAGCCCCATTGGATCAGCCCGGCTCCTGCAATGAACAGGAAATTGACGAAGGTCATGCCGCGCCCAACCAGATGCTCGGGGAAGAACTGGCGCGCATGCGCCATCAGGATCGCGTAGGTGAAGCCCGTTCCGCCGATGATGGCGAAGAGCAGAATGGCACCGGCCAGCGACTGCGCGCCGATCAGCGCCAGGAGCGCGAAGGCGACGCCCGTGGCCGCGGTTCCCCAGGCGACCAGCGGCTTGCTGCGGCCGGCCCGCTTCTGCAGCGCGCCATAGACGAAGGCGCCGACGACCATCATCGTCGCCATGCCGAGCGCCGCATGGCCGGCGGCGATGCCGTCGAGCCCATGGACCTGCGTCATATAGGGCGCGATCCAGAGACCTCGCGCCGTCGCGATGATGGCGTAGCCGACAAGGGTGATCGGCGCGAGCAGCCAGAGCGGCCCGATCGCCGCAATGCTCCTGAGTCCCTGCAGCAGGCCCTCATGCTTCCCGGAGGCGTCGGTGACCTCAGGCGGATCGCGCACCAGCGCGGCTGCGAGCACGGTCGCGAGCAGGAAGGCCACGGCGAAGGCGAACATGGTCGGGCGCCAGCCATACGCCTGCGCCGCCAGCGCCAAAGGCGCAGCGCCGACGAGATTGCCGAGTGAGCCGAGGCCGATGAAGACCGAGGTCAGCAGGCCGAAACGCGCCGGCGCCTCCGTCCGCGCGAACAGATAGAGCGACGACATGAAGATGGGCGAGCAGCCGATGCCGACCAGCGCCATCGCCGCAGTGGCGAGGTCGGCATTTCCCGCCTGCGCGAACAGGAAGGCGCCGACCGAGCCGATCGCCATGGTCACCGCCACCGTCCGGCGCGGCCCGAGCCGGTCGAGCGCCCAGCCGACCGGGAACTGCGCCAGCGCGAAGGCGATGAACCAGGCGGCCCCCAACAGGCCGAACTCGGCCGGCCCGATGCCGAGATCACCCATCACCGGCGCGGCGATCACGCTCAGGAAGGAGCGATAGAAGATCGACAGCACATAGGCCGGCAGCAGCGCGAAGAAGATGATCACGCCGCCCCCCGGCCCATTTTCAGAACGGCCGCCGACTTGCGTTCGTCGGCAGCCCTCGCCTCACTTCATCCGCTCGAGCACGGAGACGTAGTTCGCGACCGCGGCGCCGCCCATGTTGAAGATGCCGCCGAGGCGGGCGTCCTTCACCTGCATGCCCTCCGGCGCTTCGCCGACGAGCTGCATGGCGCTGAGCACATGCATGGAGACACCGGTCGCGCCGATCGGATGGCCCTTCGCCTTGAGGCCGCCGGAGACGTTGACCGGCAGCTTGCCGTCCTTCTGGACCCAGCCTTCCTTGATGGCGCGGGCGCCGTCGCCCTCCTTGGTCAGGCCCATCGCCTCGTATTCGATCAGCTCGGCGATGGTGAAGCAGTCATGTGTCTCGACGAAGGAGAG
>PNLY01000080.1 GCA_013823325.1 Methylobacterium sp. | reverse complement strand
GGGACCGCCGCTTGTCATTGGAATGCAACGGCGCCGTCGCGCCTTCTGCGGCTAGCGCAGGCCATCATCCCTGCCCTTCTCCCACACGGGAGAAGGGTTCCCCCGCGCTCTTCATCCCTAGTTGAGCCTCTCTCCGCGAAACTGTGCCAAAGCTGACCAAAGCCTCGGTGTGACGATGAAAACGTCACAAGAATTTCAAAATGCCGCCGCCGGCCCGACCCGATCGGCAGCGACATTGCCGGTGCTGGCGGCCCAGGAACCGCCGGCACGATGAACTGGAAACCGAGGACCATGTCGACGCATAAGCCGCGCCACCCCGCGCACCGCACCGCCAGCTTCCACGATGCCAGCGCACGCGAAGCCTATGCATCGCGCTTCCGTCCGATCGCGATTCCTGCCATTCTCGCGGGAACCCGCTGGACCCCAGCCGCGTTGACCTCGCAGCGCAGGGACGTTCCGGCGCTCCTGCGCAACGGTTTCGAAGATTGATACGACGACCTCCTACTGAGACCCCAAATGCTTGACCGGCGCAGAGTTCTTCAGACTCTCGCCGGTCTTTTTCTGTCCAGTTTCGGTCTCGGCGGCTACGCCTATGCCTGGGAACCCGCTCATCAGGGCGTGACCCGCTACCGGCTGAAGCCCGCCAGCTGGCCGGAAGGCCGGCAATTGCGCCTAGCCGTGATCACCGACCTGCATGTCGGCGGCCCGCATATGCCGGTCGCGCGCGTGCGTGAGATCGTCGCGCAGACCAATGCGCTGAAGCCGGACCTGACCTTGCTGGTCGGCGATTTCGTCGCCAGCCGCACCCGCCGCCCAGATGATCCTGCTCCTTCCGAATGGGCCATCGAGCTCGCCCGCCTGGAAGCGCGCTCCGGTTGCTTCGCCGTGCTCGGCAATCACGACTGGTGGCAGGACGAGCGCGCCCAGCGCGAGCTCAAGGGGCCGACCCAGTCCACCATTGCGCTCGAGGCGGTCGGCATTCCCGTCCTGGAAAACCGGGCGATCAGGCTCGAAACCCAGGCCGGGCCGCTCTGGATCGCCGGGCTCGGTGACCAGGAGGCCTTCGTCCTGCGCCGCCGCCCGCGCGGGTTGCGCTACGGCCTCGACGACCTGCCGGCGACGCTCGCCATGATCGGTGACGATGCGCCGGTGATCCTGATGGCGCACGAGCCCGACATTTTCGCCAGGACGCCCGCCCGCGTCACGTTGACCCTTTCGGGCCATACCCATGGTGGCCAGGTCAGGCTGTTCGGCTGGTCGCCGATCGTGCCCTCACGCTACGGCAATCGCTACGCCTACGGCCATGTCCATGAGAATGGCCGCGACCTCGTCGTCTCGGCCGGGCTCGGCACCAGCAAGCTGCCGATCCGGCTGGGGGCGCCGCCGGAGATCGTCCTGATCGAACTGGGCTGAAGGCGACGCCTTAGCGTCACCTGGTCAGCGAACGATGACCTTCCCGCCGACCGCAGCGCGGTTGTAAAGGTCGATCGCGTCGATGTTGCGCATCCGGATGCAGCCGGACGAGGCCGAGCGGCCGATCGTCTCCGGCTCGTTGGTGCCGTGGATGCGGTAGAGCGTGTCCTTGCCGTCCTGGTAGAGATAGAGCGCGCGGGCGCCGAGCGGGTTGTCGGGGCCGCCCTCCATGCCGCCGGCGCGCGGCGCCAGATGCGGCCAGCGCTTGATCATCTCGGCCGGCGGGGTCCAGCGCGGCCACTCGGCCTTGCGCTGCATCACCGCGGTGCCGGTCCAGCCGAAGGCCTCGTCGCCGGTCGCGACGCCGTAGCGGATCGCCTTCTTGTTCGGCAGGACGAAGTAGAGGAACTTCTCGGTGGTATCGACCACGATCGTGCCCGGCTCTTCGCCGGTCGGATCGTTGATCTCGTACGGCAGATGCGTGATCTGCGTCTCGAAATTCGGCACCAGCGCCATGTATTCGGCGTCGCGCGCCGAGAGCGCCGGAGCATGAACGGTCTTGTACTGGCAGGCGCCGAGAAGAATCGACAGGCCGAGCACCGTAACGAAAGTCTGCTTCATGGGGTCCACCGCCGGCACCGATACGGTGCTCGTTATGATGAATGCTTCGTTAATAAACGGTGACCCGACAAGGCACGGCCCGGGTCGAACACAACCCGGTCTTACGGCCCAATCGTCTTGCAGGCAATGAAGTTCCTGCGTCGCACTGGCGTCTTGCTGCATTGCAGTGACAATATGGTCACGCTTGCGGGCTAGCCCGTTCGGCTCGCCTCGCGACTATCGGAGACTTGCGCGTGACCACACTGCTGATCAGCCATCCTTCCAGCCTCCGCCACGTCACGCCGCCGGGCCATCCCGAGCGTGCCGACCGGATGCGCGCCGTCGAGCAGGCTCTGGAGGACGAGCGCTTCGCGCTGCTGCAGCGTGTCGAGGCGCCGGAAGGGACGCTCGCCCAGGTCGAGCTCTGCCACCCCGCCGCCTATGCGCAGGCGATCTCCGAGGCTTCGCCGCAGGAAGGCCTCGTCCAGATCGACGCCGACACGATCATGTCGCCGGGAACGCTCGCCGCGGTCCTGCACGGCGTCGGCGGCGCCGTCCATGCCGTCGATGAAGTGATGTCCGGGCGCGTCAGCAACGCCTTCAGCGCCATGCGCCCACCCGGCCACCATGCCGAGAGCGACAAGGCCATGGGCTTCTGCTTCTTCAACAACGCCGCCATCGCCGCCCGCCATGCGCAGAAGGCTCACGGCGCCGAGCGCGTCGCCATCGTCGACTGGGACGTCCATCACGGCAACGGCACCCAGGAGATCTTCTGGGGCGATGCCAGCGTGCTCTACGCCTCGACCCATGAGATGCCGCTCTATCCCGGCACGGGCGCCCCCTCCGAGCGCGGCGAGCACGGCACCATCGTCAATGCCCCCTTGCGGGCAGGCGACGGCACGGACGTCTTCCGCGACGCCTTCGAGAGCGCGATCCTGCCGCGGCTCGACGACTTCCGGCCGGATCTGGTGATCGTCTCGGCCGGCTTCGACGCGCATTGGCGCGACCCGCTCGCCAATATCAACCTGAAGGAAGCGGACTTCGCCTGGGCGACGCAGAAGCTGATGGCGATCGCCGACCGCCATGCCGGCGGGCGGCTCGTCTCGATCCTTGAGGGCGGCTACGACCTCGAAGGCCTGTCGAAATCGACCGCCGCCCATGTCATGGCGCTGATGCGGGGCTAGCCGCCGCGCTCACTCCAGCGGCGCGGTCTCGGCGATCTCGATGCCGAAGCCGGACAAGCCGACGAAGGCGCGGGTCGAGGAGGCCAGGTTGATGATCGAGGCGACGCCGAGATCGCGCAGGATCTGGGCGCCGAGGCCGACCTCGCGCCATTGCTGCGAGCGCAGCGCGTCCGAGCCTTCCTCGCCCTCGACGCTCTTGATCGGCACACCGGCCGAGCCGTCGCGCAGATAGACCAGCACGCCCTTGCCCTCCTGCTGGAAGCGGCGCAGCACGCACTGGATCGAGGAGGCGCCGCCAAGCACGTCGGCGACGACATTGGCGCGGTGTAGCCGGGCCGGCACCTTCTCGCCATCGCCGAGCTTGCCCATGACGAAGGCGAAATGCTGGGTGTCGTCGAAGGGCGTCACATAGACATGGCCGGTCATCTCGCCGAACTCGGTCTTGACCGGGAAGGAGTGCACGCGCTCGACCAGCTTCTCGCGCGCCTGGCGATAGGCGATCAGGTCGGCGACCGTGATCTGCTTGAGGCCGTGCTTCTGGGCGAAGGCGGTGATCTGCGCGCCCTTCATCACCGTGCCGTCATCGTTGGCGAGCTCGCAGATCACGCCGACCGGAGGCAGCTCGGCGAGCTTGCAGAGATCGACCGCCGCCTCGGTATGGCCCGAGCGCATCAGCACGCCGCCGTCCTTGGCGATCAGCGGGAAGACATGGCCGGGCCGGACGAAATCGGCAGCGCCCATATTGCCGTTGGCCAGCGCGCGTACGGTGTTGGTGCGCTGCTCGGCCGAGATGCCGGTGGTCAGCCCGTGCTTGACGTCGACGGTGATGGTGAAGGCGGTGCCGAGCGGGGCGTCGTTGGACGAGACCATCGGGTCGAGCCGCAGGCGGCGCGCCTCGCCCGAGGTCAGCGGCGCGCAGACGATGCCGCAGGTGTTGCGGATGATGAAGGCCATCTTCTCCGGCGTGCAGAGCGAGGCGGCGACGATGAGATCGCCCTCGTTCTCGCGGTCGTCGTCATCGGTGACGATGACGATCTCGCCGCGCGCGAAGGCTTCGACGGTCTCGGCGACATTGCTTGCGGTCATGGCAGCCTCGCGCGGGCCCTGCAGGCCCAGGAAGTCGTTGGGGGTGACGGCGCCGCCGGTCGCGGCGGCGATGCGCTCGGCGCTTTCCCGCGAGATCCAGGCGGTCGGATCGTTGCAGAGCGCCGTGACGCTGGCAGGCGACAGGCCGACCTGCCGCGCGAAGGCGCTGCGGGCTGTGTTGGTTTGCCGGAGCCAGACGTCGAGCTTCATGGCATGATAGCTAGCACCGCCAACCTTCGATTTCAATGAAGCGGATCGGCCAATTTCAGTATTACTGAAAAGCATAATCTAACGTCATCTGGCTGTGCCATAAACGGCATCGCGCAGCTGCGTCACGAACGGCCCCGCCATGCCCTCGAAGGTCGTGTTGGTCAGCGCGACCACGACCAGCTCATTGGCCGGGTCGACGAACCAGCTATGGCCGTAGGCGCCGCCCCATTGCAGAGTGCCCTTGGCCTGCGGGGTCGCGGCCGCCTGCGGGTCGTCGAGCACCGCCCAGCCATAGCCGAAGCCCCAGCCCGGCCCCTGCGTCGCCGCTTGTACTCCGACCTGATCCTGCATCATCGCGGCAACCGTCCCGCGCTTCAGGATCGGCACACCGCCCGTCCTGATCACCTCCAGGAACCGCAGCAGGTCCCCGGCTGTGCCGACCATGCCGGCGCCGCCGGAGGCAAACGAAGCTGGTTCGAGCGCGCGGCTCGGATTGAAGAGGATGGCGCTCGCCCCAAACGGTACCGCCATCTCGTCCGTGATCTTCACGGGTTCCGGCTTTCCGTCGGCGTAGGGCGCGGCGAGTCTGGTCGAATCGGCCACCGCAAAGCCGGTGTCCTTCATGCCGAGCGGGCCGGTGATCAGGCGCTGGACGAGAGCGACCAGCGGCTCGCCGGAGGCGGCTTCGAGCACGCCGCCGAGCACGTCGATGCCGAGCGAATAGCTCCATTTCGCCCCCGGAGCGAAGCCGAGCGGCGCCTGGCCGAGGCGGCGCAGATTCTCCTTCAAGCTCAGCCCCGGCTGGTCCATCCCGTCGGACACATTGAGCGTGTGATAGGGGCTGCCCGACGGCTCGAAGAAGCGATAGCTCAACCCCGATGTGTGGGTCAGGAGTTGGCGCACCGTGATCACAGGCTGAGTCCGGTCCGGGAGCATGGGCCGAAAGTCCGGCAGGAAGCGCGTCACCGGATCATCCAAGCGAAGCCTACCCTCTTCCACCAGCTTCATCACTACCGTCGAGACGATCGGCTTCGTCACCGAGGCGAAGCGGAAGATCGCATCCTCCTGCATCCGCCGGCCCGCCTCGCGATCGGCGAGCCCGGCAGCCTGATGGTGGATGAGCTTGCCGCCGCGCGAGACGAGCACGACGGCCCCGACGAGCCGCTTCTCCGCAATGGCCTGCGCGACGACGCCCTCGATCCGGGTTGAGAGCGCCGCATCGGGGGCCGCCTGCGCCATGGCTTGCAGCGAGAGCATGAGACCGGCCAACAGAATGGGAAGGCTACGCATGGCGATCGACTTTCGATATAAGGAACGATCGCTCCTGATATCGCGCTCCCATAATTAATTCCAGAGTGATCACTGTGATAAATAAGGACGAGGCGGATCGCCGCCCGCGCGGCCGGCCGCGCGCCTTCGATCGCGAGAAGGCGCTGGCCGCCGCCGGCGAGACCTTCTGGAAACTCGGCTATGAAGGTGCTTCGCTCGTCGATCTCACCGAGGCGATGGCGATCACGCCGCAGAGCCTCTATGCCGCCTTCAAATCAAAGGCAGACCTCTTCCGCGAGTCGCTCGGCTGGTATCTCGGCGAGGTCGGCTCGGCGGCGCGTGCGGCGCTCGACGAGCCGGATGTCGTCGAGGCCTTCAGGCAGTTCTACGCCGCATCCGTGCGCCAGTTCTGCAGCGAGGATCAGCCGAGGGGCTGCATGCTGTCAGCGGCGCTGGTGAATTGCGGCAGCGAGCACAGGGGCATCGCCAAGGAGGTTGCGGGTTACCGCGCCGCGAGCATCGCCCTCTTTCAGGCCCGGCTGGAGCGCGCCCTCGCCGCGCATCAGCTTAAGGACGGGACAGATTGCGCGGCGCTGGCCCGTTATCTCGGAGCGATCGTGCAAGGGCTCTCGATCCAGGCCAATGACGGCGCCCGCGCAGGCGAACTCGACGCCGTCGCGGCGCTCGCCGTCACCACGATCGCAAGCGCCCGGCGCTGACCGGTCATTGCCCGAACGGCCAGCGCGGCTCGATCACGCCGACTTGTGCGCGGTGACGCAAGAACTGGTCTGCCAGCACGCAAGCGACCATCGCCTCGCCGACCGGCACGGCGCGGATGCCGACGCAGGGGTCGTGCCGGCCCTTGGTGAACATCTCGGTCTCGCCGCCGGAGCGGTTCACAGTGGCGCGGGGCGAGAGGATAGACGAAGTCGGCTTGACCGCGAAGCGCGCCACGATCGGCTGGCCGGTCGAGATGCCGCCGAGGATACCGCCGGCATGGTTCGACAGGAACAGCGGCTTGCCGTCATTGCCGGCGCGCATCTCGTCGGCATTCTCCTCGCCGGAGAGCTCGGCCGCAGCGAAGCCGTCGCCGATCTCGACGCCCTTGACCGCGTTGATGCTCATCAGCCCCGCGGCGATCTCGGCGTCGAGCTTGCCGTAGATCGGCGCACCGAGGCCCGCCGGCACGCCCTCGGCGACGATCTCCAGCACCGCCCCGATCGAGGAGCCGGACTTGCGGATGCCGTCGAGATAATCGGCGAAGCGTTCGGCCGCCTTGGCATCCGGGCAGAAGAACGGGTTGTTGCCGATCTCGTCCCAGTCCCAGTTGCCGCGGTCGATCTTGTGCGGACCCATCTGGACGAGCGCGCCGCGCACCACCATGCCCGGCACGACCTTGCGGGCGATCGCCCCGGCCGCGACCCGCATCGCCGTCTCGCGTGCCGAAGAGCGGCCGCCGCCGCGATAGTCGCGGATGCCGTATTTCACGTCATAGGTGAAATCGGCATGGCCCGGCCGATACTTGTCCTTGATCTCGGAATAGTCCTTCGAGCGCTGGTCGACATTGTCGATCAGCAGCCCGATCGAGGTGCCCGTCGTGACCTGCTCGCCGTCGCTCTCGCGCGCGAAAACACCGGAGACGATACGGACCTGGTCCGGCTCCTGACGCTGCGTCGTGTAGCGCGACTGGCCGGGCCGGCGCTTGTCGAGGTCGCGCTGTATCTCGGCCTCGCTCAACGGGATCAACGGCGGGCAGCCATCGACGACGCAGCCGATCGCAGGCCCATGGCTCTCGCCGAAGGTGGTGACGCGGAAGAGATGGCCGAAAGTGTTGTGCGACATGGAAGCCTGATATGTGACGTAGCAGGCTTTTAGGCGGGAAAGCCAAAACGTGGAAGTCCATAGGCGTGGGCAGCGTCCCACTTGGCAAGCGGAAGCATCTTACCTAAATTATGACCAATTATTTGGTCAGGAGCGAGATCATGAAATCTGTCGCCCTTGCTGAGGCCAAGGCTCATCTGAGTGCGCTGATTGACGCTGTGGAAGCCGGCGAGAGCATCTCGATCACCCGCCACGGCAAGCCCGTCGCACAACTGATAGCGGCGGAGAAGCCTCCAAAGCCGCTCGATATCGCCAAGCTGCGCGCGCATCTGGCCACGATGCCGATGCAGGAAGAGGACGGCGGTGAATTCATGCGCCGCATCCGTGACGAAGCGCGCTATTGAAACTCTACCTCGACACCTCGCTCGTCGTCACCGCGCTGGTCAAGGAACCGAGCTCCGCAGCCATCGTCGAATGGCTCGAGCAGCAAAGCTCTCATCGTTTCGTGATCAGCGACTGGGTCGTCGCCGAGTTCTCCGCGGCATTGTCCGTCAAACTGCGGTCGAACCGGCTCCATGCCGAGGCGCAGGAGCGCGCGCTCGCAAAGCTGGCCGATCTGATGACCAGCGAGTTCGAATGCCTTCCCGTGGCGAGAGAGCATTTTCGTCAAGCCGCCGCCTTCTGCAACCGCAGCTTCGTTGGGTTGCGAGCGGGTGATGCGCTTCATCTCGCAATCGCCGCCAGCTCTACCCTCAAGCTTTGCACCCGCGACAGGCTCCAGGCCGAAGCCGGCGCCGGGCTAGGCGTATTGACCGAGTTCGTGCCCTCGTTGCCGTAACAGACGGCCGCCTCAGTGCCCGACCATCGCCGCCGCCGGTACCGCCGGCGCGCCTTCCCAGCGCGTGTTCGCCGGCAGGTTCTCGCCCTTCATGATCACGGTGAGAAGGCCGATCTGGGCGTAGTCGCCGACATGGGTGTCGTAGAGCACGGTCGCCCCGGCACCGACGCAGACGCCCTTGCCGAGCGTGACACGCCCGACCTTCATCACCCGGTCCTCATAGAGATGGGTCTGCAGGGCCGAATGGGCGTTGACGGTGCAGAAGTCGCCGACCTTGATGCAGTCGAACTCGGTGATGTCAGTCGAGTCCAGCCAGACGCCCTGGCCGTATTGCGCGCCGAACAGGCGCAGGAACCAGGGCAGGAACGGCGTGCCGCGCAGATAGTCGAACAGCACCTTGCCGCCTAGCCCCCAGTAGAGCACGGCGATCGCCTCGGTGCGCATCGCCCAGAACGACCACATCGGCTTCATCACCGGCTTGTAGACGCCCATCAGCAGCCATTTCATCAGCGCGCAGATCAGCGCCTGGGTGATGGCGATCAGCACGGCGCAGCCCATGAAGGCGAGCGCCAGGCCGGCCCAGTCGCGGTCGAAGATCTTCTGCTGCAGCACGAGGTCGACGGCGAGGGTGCCGAAGGTGATGAACAGCATCGCCGGGAAGGAGGTGTGCAGCGCCTCGAAGACGGCGCGTGCCAGCTGCTTGCCCGTCGAGGGCTTGTAGGTCCAGTCGGCGCCGAGATCGACCTTCTGCCGCGTCGGCAGCTTGATCGGCGGCGAGCCGAACCAGGTGTCGCCGGGGCTCATCAGCTCGTTCGCCGGCGGCTTCGACTTGATGCCGATCAGCACCTTGTCGGGGATCACCGCGCCCGGCGGCACAACCGCGTCGTTGCCGACGAAGACCTGCTCGCCGGTGCGGGTCATGTCGAGGCGCATATAGCCGCGCCGCATGTCCTCGTCGCCGAAGATCACCTCGTCCGCGATGAAGTTGCCGGCGCCGATGCCGGTGATGTCGTAGCGGCCGGAGAGATTGGTCGATATCTCGGCGCCCTGGCCGATGCTGGCGCCCATCATGCGGTACCAGAAGCGCATATAGATCGTCGCGAACAGCGAGGAGAGCGTCTCCAGTGTCACCTCGGTCGCCAGCGCCACCGTCCATTTGCGGGCGTAGAAGCCCGAATGGATCGAATAGGTGCCCGACGAGACCCGCGGCAGGATCGCCCAGCGCAGCGCGCAGATCAGGAAGACCGTGACAGTGATCAGGCCGATCGCCGTCGGCCAGGTCAGGATCGGGAGGTACCAGAGATAGCTGACGTCGGACCAGGTCGCGACCCAGTTGTCGATTCTGTCGAACAACCAGAAGGCCGGGAAGATCGGCAGCAGGCTGATCGGCGGCAGCACGATCAGCATGACCACGTAGAACAGCGTCATCGCCGCCCGGCGCCCGGCGCTCGCCTCGGCTTGCGGCGGCAGGGCCTCGACATCGACCATGCCGGTCTTGCGGGCAGGCGAGCCGTCCCAGATCTCGGCCGTGCCGATCGTCGCGCCTGGCGCGATCGCCGTGAGGTCGCCGATCTCGGCGTGGTCGCCGACCGTGCAGCCATGGCCGAACACCACGGAGGAGCCGGCATAGACGTCCTTGCCGATCGTGATCCGTCCGATGATGAAATCGGCGCCGACCGCCTCGGCATTGGCGAAGGTGGTCTTCGATCCCAGCGTCGTGCCGTCGCCCAGCGCGACCAGGTCGATCGCGCCGGCCTCGTAGTCGGAGATGATGACGTCGCGCCCGACCTTGGCGCCGAGCAGGCGCCAGTAGAAGCGCATCACCGGCGTGCCCTGCAGCCATTTGATGTGCACGAGCCCGGCGACGCGCGAGGCGAACCACCAGCGGAAATAATAGACGCCCCAGAGCGGGTAGGTCCCAGGCTTGGTCCGGCCGAGCACCAGCCATTTCAGGCCGATCGCGATGAAGCCGGTGATGAGCGTGATCGCAACATAGATGCCGAGCAGCGCGAAGACCTGCGCCATCGCCGACAATTCTTCGCCCGAGAGCAGCATGTAGCTGACGAAGATGCCGAGCCATTGCGCCGTCGACAGGCTGATGATGATCGGCAGCGCGATCGCCTGCGCCAGCCCGCAGAGAAAGCGGCGGCGCAGCGGCGGCGGCGTGAAGGAGAGGTCCTGCTCGGCCTGGATGCCGCGCGAATCGAGCAGAGCCGCCATCGCCCGCAAGGTGCGCGCGCCATAGACGTCCTGCAGGGTGATGCCGGCATAAGCCGGCGTCTCGCGCACGATCGAGATGAAGCGCGCCGCCAGCAGCGAATGGCCGCCGAGATCGATGAAGAAATCGGCCTCCAGCGGCAGCGCCTGCGCCCCGAGCACGCGCTTGGCCGCGTCGAGCAGGGCGGCCTCGGTCTCGTTGCGCGGGGGCTCCTGCTCGCCGCTCGCGGCCGGCGCCGTCAGTGGCGCGGCCTTCAGCATCTTGCGGTCGACCTTGCCGGAGATCATGCGGGGCAGCGAGCCGACCGGCTCGAAATGCGCCGGGATCATGTAGGGCGGCAGCTTCTCGCGCAGCGACGCCCGCAGCACAGAACCCTCGATCTGCACGCCGGGCTCGCCGACCAGGAAGGCGACGAGCCGCTCGATGCCGTCATCGGTCCGCAGCACCACGGCGGCCTGGCTGATGCCGGCCTCGTCCGACAAAGCCGTCTCGATCTCGCCGAGCTCGACGCGGAAGCCGCGGATCTTGACCTGGTCGTCGATGCGGCCGTGGAAGACGATGTTGCCGTTCTCGTCGAGACTGACGGCATCCCCGGAGCGATAGAGCACCGGGTCGCCGCCGCTGCCGCCGAACGGATTGGCGATGAACTTCTCGGCCGTCAGCTCGGGGCGCAGATGATAGCCCTTGGCAACGCCGGGGCCGCCGATCAGCAACTCGCCCTGCTGGCCGACGCCGGTCAGCTTCATCTCGTCGTCCACGATATAGGCGGTGTAGTTCGGGATCGGCCGGCCGATGGTGACGGTCTCGCCCGGCTCGACCGGAGCGGCCGTCGCCACCACCGTCGCTTCCGTCGGCCCGTAGGTGTTGAAGATGCGCCGGCCGGGCTTCGACCATTTCTGCACGATCGAGGGCGGCAGCGCCTCGCCGCCGAGCAGGATCAATTTCAGGGAAGGGACATCGGAGGGCAGGATGCCGAGCAAAGTCGGCACCGTGTCGATCACGGTGACGCCGGCCTCGTTCAGGATCGAAGGCAGCTTTTCGGCGTCGCCCATCATCTGCGGCGTCGCCACGAACAGGGTCGCGCCGACGAGATAGGGCGTCCAGATCTCCTCCATCGACAGGTCGAAGGCGACCGAGGCGCCCTGGAAGACGACGTCCTCCGGACCCATGCCGTAGAGCGCATTCCCCGAGCGCAGGAAATGGCAGATGTTGCGCTGGCTGATGACGATCGCCTTGGGCGTGCCGGTCGAGCCCGAGGTGTAGATCAGATAGGCGGGATGGTCCTGCGTCAGCCCGGCGGGCCGTGCCGGCATCGGCTTGCCGTCGCTCGCTTCGGCGAGCTGCGACGGGCACCAGACCGTGCGTTCGGTGGCTGCGGCGCGCGCCTTCCAATCGGTCTGTGTCACCAGCCCCTTGGCGCTGGCATCGTTGAGGCAGGTGGCGATGCGCTCGACCGGCGCCTCGGCGTCGAAGGGCAGCCAGGCGGCTCCCGACAGCGTGATCGCGATCTGCGCCACCAGCAATTCGATGCCGCGCGCCATCCACAGGCCGACCATGTCGCCCGGCCCGACGCCGGACAGCGCGAGCCCGCGTGCCTGCTTCTGCGCCTCCGCCCAGACCTGCGCATAGCTCAGTCGGCGCTCGCCGCAGATCATGGCCGGGTGATCGGGACGCGCCGACACGCTCGCCGCGAAGATTTCGGCGAGCACCTCGTCGCGCAGCAGCTCCGGCCGCTTCTCGCCCGCCAGCATCGCAAGCGCGGTCGCGCCTGTGTCGGCGCCGCCCGCCGAAACCGTGGTGATGTCGTTCATTCTGCCCCGCCGCAGACCCCGGCCTTACCGCCCGGACTGCACTTCACGTCGAACGCCTCGCCTCCCCGCGGCGACGCGTCCATCGAATCCAAGGCCGGACACCCGCAGCCGCGCGGAAACTCGCCTGCCGGCCGTATCTGAGCAGATTTGGCTTAACCGCGGCTGAACGGCAAGCCTGAAGACCCAGGTGCGGTCACGTGTCCGCCCGCTTCGCGCGGCCGGAGGTCACATCCATGTCGCCTTGCCGCCTTCGACCACCAGGATCTTGCCCTGCCAGATCTCGACGCGCGCCGCGTCCGCCGTGCCGACGGCGCCGATCAGCGCCAGCACCGCCCGCGCCACGCCGCCATGGCTGACCATCACCGTGTCCGGCGCCAGCCCCTCCAGCACCGGCCGGATGCGCTCGGCCAGCATGCGGTAGCTCTCGCCGCCTGGCGGCACGAAGCCCCATTTGTCGCGCTCGCGGGCCTGGGCGCGCTCACGCTCGCTCGCATTCGTACTCTTGCGGATCTCGCGCCAGGTGAAGCCTTCCCAGTCGCCGAAGGTCAGTTCGCGCAGGCGATCGTCGATGCGGAAACCGTCTGATGGCAACCCGAGCTCACGCCTCAGGATCGTCATCGTTTCCCGCGCCCGCTCCATCGGCGAGCAGACATAGTCCACGGTGGCGTAATCGGGCGTCAGCGCCCTGAGCCGGCGCGCCGCCTCCTCGGCCTGCATCCGGCCGAGAGCATTGAGCGGGATATCCTTCCCACCCTGGAGACGCCCCTCGCGATTCCAGTCGGTTTCGCCATGGCGGACGAGGAAGAGGCGGCCGGGAATCGTCAGCGGAATCATGCCTCGCCTCTTGCACGCTCGCATGTGCAACGTCAAAGCGGCGAAAGCACCGCAGCGCGCGGGCCAACAGCCTCGTGAGCTTTGTGGTGGCCGCGCTTCGACGGCCTGTGTAAGAGGCAGCCTCCAGCATCAACACGATCGCCGCATGACCGCCACGCTGACATTGCCGGATGGCCGCAGGCTCGACCTCGGCGCCAGGCCCCTGCTGATGGGCGTGGTCAACGTCACGCCGGATTCCTTTTCCGATGGCGGCCTCTTCGCCGACCCCGCCGTCGCGGTCGCGCATGGGCTGACGCTGGCGCGGCAGGGCGCCGACATCGTCGATGTCGGCGGCGAGTCGACGCGGCCGGACCACACCCGCCTCGATGCGGCAACGGAGCTCGCCCGGGTCATGCCTGTCATCGCCGGCATCGCCGCGCAGAGCGACATCCCGATCTCGATCGACACCTACAAGGCCGAGGTCGCCGAGGCCGCGCTGAAAGCCGGCGCCGCGATCGTCAACGATGTCTGGGGCGCGCAGCGCGAGCCTGCCATCGCCGGCGTCGCGGCCCGCCATGGCGCACCGATCATCCTGATGCACAATCGCGAGGAGGTCGATCCCGACATCGACATCCTCGCCGAGGTCCTGCGCTTCCTCGAGCGCTCGATCGCGATCGCTCTGGATGCCGGCGTGCCGCGCAGCCAGATCGTCGTCGATCCCGGCATCGGCCGTTTCGGCAAGACTGCGGAGCAGTCGCTGCTGCTGATGAGAGAGCTTCGCCGCCTCGGCGAGCTCGGCTGCCCGGTCCTGCTCGGCGCCTCCCGCAAATCGGTGCTCGGCCATGTCATCGGCAAGTCCGTGCCGGCCGAGCGCGTCGCCGCCAGCATCGCCGCCCATCTCTACGGCGTCACCCAGGGCGCCGCCATCATCCGCGCCCATGACGTCGACGAACATGCCGACGCCTTGAAAATCTGGGCCGCGATCGGAGCAGCACAATGAGCGCGACCGGACAGATCTTCATCGAGGCGCTCGACCTCTACGCCTATCACGGCCATTTCGCCGAGGAGGGCCGGCTCGGCCAGCGCTTCTCGATGGACCTGGTGCTCGATTGCGACCTGCGGGCATCCTCGCTCAGCGACGACATCGCCGACACCGTCGACTATGGCGAGGTCGTCGGCCTGGTCACCCGCACCTTCTCGGCCAAGCGCTTCAAGCTGCTGGAGGCGGCAGCGCGGGCGCTCGCCGTGGCGATCCTGGCGGAGTATCCGGCGGTGACTCGCGTCTTCGTAACCTTGCGCAAGCCGGCGCCGCCGATCCCGGGCCGGATGGAATCGGTCGGCATCAAGCTGGACTTCACGCGGTGAACATCGCGGCGACGCTCGGTCTCGGCGGCAACCTCGGCGATCCCGTCGCGGCCTTCGCCGCGGCGCTGGTGCGGCTGCGCGCGCATGATGCCGTCGAGCTGAAGGCTGCTTCTTCGGTCTGGCGCACGGCGCCCTGGGGCAAGCTCGACCAGCCGGAATTCCGCAACATGGCGGTGCTGATCGAGACCTCGCTCCCGGCCGAGGACCTGCTTGCGCTCTGCCTCGACATCGAGCGGCAGAGCGGCCGCGAGCGGCGGGAGCGCTGGGGTCCGCGCACGCTCGACATCGACATCCTGACCTATGGCGGAGAGGTGATCGACCAGCCCGGCCTGCAGATCCCGCATCCGCGCATCGCCGAACGCGCCTTCGTGCTGGCGCCGCTGGCGGAGATCGCCCCTGGGATGCGTCTAGCCGGACACAGCGTCCCGGAATTGCTGGCCACGCTCAGCGACAAAGATGTCAGCCAGGATAAGGCCGGAACATCGAGATTGCAGGCCGCGCTGTCCGGTTAGGCCTTCGCAACCTCGGTCGTCATTCCGGGCAAGCGAAGCGCAGTCCCGCAATCCATCATAGGGCGAGGCGCCTTCGATGGATCCTGGAGCGGCAAGCGCCCCTACTCTTCATAGGCCTCCCTGACGACCTGTAGCACTTGGCTCAGCACGGACGCCGGGACGCTGCCGAGGCGCTTCACCAGCCGTGTCTTGTCGACCGTCCGGATTTGCTCCGTGAGAACGAATCCATCGGTCTCGCGAAAAGACAGCGCGACGCGGTACGGGGCCGGTCCGCTTTTGGATGTCATCGGCGCGACGGTCACCGTTCGCAGATGATCGTGGATTTCCGCCGGCGAGATCACCAGGCACGGCCGCGTCTTCCGAATTTCGCTGCCGACCGTCGGGTCTAGCGCAGCGAGCCAAACCTCGCCGCGCTTCACCATGTCAGCTCATCATCGCCCTCATTGGCGAATTCAGGCCAGACCAACTCGTCGTCGCCTTCGGAGGCAAGCCGCTTCGAGGCCTCTGCCCAGCCGGCCCGCGGGACCTTGGCGACCAGTTCCATGACGATCCGGCCGTTCTCGACGGTGAGATCGATACTGTCGCCTGCTTTGGCGCCGATCTCCGCGAGGAGCGGCTTGGGAATCAGGACGCCGGCAGAATTGCCGATCTTCTTCAGCGAGCTTTGCATCGCACACCTCCGGATCGGACCATAGCCAATCCGCTACCGTGTTACAACAAAGTTGCAACACAGCGCTCGCGCGTGCGCCCTCACTCGCCCTTGTCGAGCGAGATGTCCGGCGCGGTCGGCACCTTCATGCCGACGACATGATAGCCGGCGTCGACATGCATCACCTCGCCGGTGATGCCGCGCGACATGTCCGAGACCAGGAACACCGCGGTCTCGCCGACCTCCTCGATGGTGACGGTGCGGCGCAGCGGCGAGTTGTACTCGTTCCACTTCAGGATGTAGCGGAAATCGCCGATGCCGGAGGCCGCCAGCGTCTTGATCGGCCCGGCCGAGATCGCGTTGACGCGGATCTTCTGCGGGCCGAGATCGGCGGCGAGATATTGCACGCTCGATTCCAGCGCGGCCTTGGCGACGCCCATGACGTTGTAATGCGGCATCCACTTCTCGGCGCCGTAATAGGTCAGCGTCAGCAGCGAGCCGCCATCCGGCATCAGCTTCTCGGCGCGCTGGGTGATCGCCGTGAAGGAGTAGCAGGAGATCAGCAGCGACTTCGAGAAATTGGCCTCGGTCGTGTCGACATAGCGGCCGGTGAGCTCGTCCTTGTCGGAGAAGGCGATGCAGTGGACGACGAAGTCGAGCTTGCCCCAGAGCTTCTCGATCTCGCCGAAGACCGCGTCGATCGTCGCGCCGTCGGTGACGTCGCAATGGCCGACGACATGGCCGCCGAGCTGCTGCGCCAGCGGCTCGACCCGCTTCTTCAAGGCGTCGCCCTGATAGGTGAAGGCGAGCTCGGCGCCGGCATCCGCCGCCGCCTTGGCGATACCCCAGGCGATCGAGCGGTTGTTGGCGACGCCCATGACGAGACCGCGCTTGCCCCGCAGGAGGTTGGCGGTCGGGGCGGCGCTGCTGGATTCAGGCATCTGAGACCTTCGAACTGGACGAACCGGCAAAAGAGAACCGGACGGTCTCATAACTGAGGTGGCGGGGCGGTGGAAGCGCCCTCTGCCGAAATCCTGTCAGGCGTCCCGGCCAGCTCGTGCCTTCATCAGCGCAGTCAGCTCGGCATCGTCCGCAGGCATCTCGATGTCGATCGAGACGAAGAGGTCGCCATGCTCGCCCTTCTTGGCGCCGGGCAGCCCCTTGCCCCGCAGGCGGAACTGGCGCGCCGTACCGGTCAGCGGCGGCACGTTCATCTCGACGGCGCCCGACAGTGTCGGCACATGGATCGGCCCGCCCAGCACGGCCGTCGCCAGCGGCACCGCGACGCGCGCACGCAGATTGCTGCCGTCGACGGTGAAGCGGGAATCGGGCTTAACCTTGATCGTCATCAGCACGTCGCCGGCCTCGCCGGTGAGCGGATGGGTCTGGCCGAGGCCGCGCAGACGCATGACCTTGCCGTCGACGACGCCCTCGGGGATCGTCACCTCGACCTCGCGCGCGCCGGGCAGCTTCACCCGGCGCGTGCCGCCATTGACCGCCTCGGCCAGGCCGACCTCAAGCGTGAAGCTCTGCTCCGGCGGCTTCAGCGGCTGGCTCTGCCGGCCACGCCCACTGCCGCGCCGGGCAGCTTCGCCGAAGAGCGAGCCGAAGATATCGGCCGGGTCGAAGCCGGGATCGCCGCCGCGGCCGAAGGGGCTGCTGCTGCCGCCATCGAAATGGAAATCGAAGCCGCCATGCTGCGCGCCGCGGCGCCCGGCGCCCATGCCCTCGAAGCCGGAGAAGCGCGGCTTGCCCTCGGCGTCGATCTCGCCACGGTCGAACTGCTTGCGCTTGTCCGCGTCGCCGATGACTTCATAGGCGGTGTTCAGCTCGGAGAATTTCTCCTGCGCCTTCGGGTCGCCCTGGTTGCGGTCGGGGTGCAGATCCTTGGCGCGGCGGCGATAAGCCTTCTTGATCTCGGCCTCGTCTGCCGATTTCGCCACGCCCAGAACCTGATACGGATCACGCATTCAAACACCCCCGGAGGATTCTCAATTCCGGCGTACCGGAACCGCCTCCTAGATGGGAAGACTGTGGCGCAGTTGCAACAGGCTCAGACCGCGCCTTTCCACGGTTTGGCCTCGGTCACCGCCCATTCGCCGCCGGAGGGCCGGCAGGCGGTGCCCTGCAGCTTCACCGGGCCGGTCTGCAGGCTCATCGAGGCCAGGAAGGCGCGGCAGATCTCGTCCGATTTCAGGAAGGGACCACCGACCGGGGTGAAGGTGCCCTTCATGCCGCTCTGGGCATTGTCCCAGGAGACCGGCGCGCCATTGCCCTGCGGGTCGAGCGCCAGCGCCATCGCCCCTTCCGCCCGGCGCCAGTCCTCGGGGCCGAGATCGGGCGCAAGCCCGGCGAGCGGGCTCTTGCCCTCGACGGCGCGCGCCGGCAGCACCGAGGCGGTGGTCATCGCGACCTCGTCCTCGGCCTTGCTCGACAAACCCATGATCGGGAAGGAGATCGAGCAGCCCGCCGAGGCCAGCCCGAGCAGGAGCACGCCGAGGAGCGATGCCCCTGATGCAAGGGGACTGCGCTCACGCGGCCTCTGGCTCCGCAGCGCGCGGGGCTTATATATGACTGCCAACTCAAACCGCATTACGGATCGCGCTCGCCCGACGCTTCCTAAACTTGCGAGGATTAAGACGTGAATCCGTTAACGAGCGGTGACTTCACCGAGGCTCAGGAGCCCTTCGCCCTGTTCGAGAGCTGGCTGGAGGAAGCCAAGGCCTCCGAGCCGAACGACCCGAACGGCATGGCGCTCTCGACGGTCGACGCCGACGGCATGCCCAATTCGCGCATGGTCCTGCTCAACGGCCGCAGCCCTGAGGGCTTCGTCTTCTACACCAACACCCAGAGCCAGAAGGGCGAGGAACTCGCCGGCCAGCCCAAGGCCGCCGCTTTGTTTCACTGGAAGAGCCTGCGCCGGCAGGTCCGCATCCGCGGCCCGGTCACTCGCGTCAGCGATGCCGAGGCCGACGCTTATTTCCAGTCGCGCCCGCGCGACAGCCGCATCGGTGCCTGGGCCTCGCAGCAGTCGCGGCCGTTGGAGAGCCGGTTCGCGCTCGAGAAGGCGGTGGCGAGCTATGCGCTGAAGTTCGGTGTCGGCGAGGTGCCGCGCCCGCCGCACTGGACGGGCTTCCGCATCGCGCCGGTCTACATGGAATTCTGGCGCGACGGCGCCTTCCGCCTGCACGACCGCATCGTCTTCCGCCGCGCCACTCCCGGCGATGCCTGGACGAAGGCGCGGCTCTATCCCTGACGGAAAGTCACAAAGACATGGCCATGCCCAAGTTCGACTTCCCGAAGACGGAGCCCGGCAAGCGCCCGGTCATGCTGCTGACCGGCGCCAGCCGCGGCATCGGCCATGCCACGGTGATGCAGTTCGCCATGGCCGGCTGGCGCATCCTGTCCTGCTCGCGCCAGGCCTTCTCAGAGAAGTGCCCCTGGCCCTCGGGCGCCGACGACCATGTCCAGATCGACCTCGGCGACCCCGAGGACACGATGCGCGGCATCGCCGAGATCAAGAAGCGCCTCGCCGCCGAGGGCGGCAAGCTCAACGCGCTGGTCAACAATGCCGGCATCTCGCCGAAGGGACCGAAGGGCGGCCGGTTGGGGGCGGCGACGACCTCGTTCAACGACTGGCACCAGGTCTTCCAGGTCAATTTCTTCGCGCCGATCATGCTGGCGCGCGGACTGCTCGACGAACTGACTGCCGCGAAGGGGGCGATCGTCAACGTCACCTCGATCGCCGGCTCGCGCGTCCACCCCTTTGCCGGCGCGGCCTATGCGACCTCGAAGGCGGCGCTCGCCAGCCTGACCCGCGAGATGGCCGCCGATTTCGGCCCGCTCGGCATCCGCGTCAACGCGATCTCGCCCGGCGAGATCGACACCGCCATCCTCTCCCCCGGCACCGACAAGATCGTCGAGAAACTGCCGATGCAGCGCCTCGGCAAGACGGAAGAGGTCGCCAGGGCGATCCATTTCCTCTGCACCGACGCGTCGAGCTACGTCACCGGCGCCGAGCTCCACATCAATGGCGGGCAGCACGTGTGAGCGGGCAGGACAGCGGCGAGGACAACAATCGCGTCATTCGGTTCCCGAATCCCGCCCGCGCCGCGGCGCGCCCGGTGCTCGCCGCCTCGATCGCCGTCTTCCGCGACGGCAAGGTCCTGCTGGCGACGCGCACCCAGCCGCCGGCCGACCAGCTCTGGTCCCTGCCCGGCGGCAAGGTCGAGGCCGGCGAGAGTCTGGAGGAAGCGGCTCTGCGCGAGCTCGAGGAGGAGGTCGGCGTCAGCGCCCGGATCATCGGCTTCAACCGCCATGTCGAGATCGTCGGCCGCGACCCCAAAGGCACGGTGACCCATCATTTCGTCATCGCCTCCTTCGTCGGGCAATGGCTCTCCGGCGAGCCCAGGCCGGGCCCCGAGGCCGGCGCGGTGATGTGGGCCGATCCCCTGAAGCTCGGCGGCCTGCCGACGACGCGCGAGCTCGGCGACGTGCTGCGCCGCGCCGCTGCCATTGTCGCCGGTGATACTGGCGCATGACGAAGCGCGCGCTCGCAGCCCTGATGCTCGCCGTACTGGCCATGAGCCCTCAGATGCTGCTGGCCCAGACGCGGCGGCCGGCCCAGCCGCAGCAACAGCAGCAGCGCCCGGCCGAGCCGGCCCCGGAACCTGAATCACCCGCCCCGCCCTATGAGCCGCAATTGCTGCAGCTCGCCGAGATTATCGGCTCGCTCGCCTATTTGCGCACGCTCTGCGAAACCCGCGAGGCGCAGGACTGGCGCGAGCGCATGGCGACGCTGCTCGAAGCGGAAGGCCGCTCGCCGCAGCGGCGCGAGCGGCTGGCCGGCGCTTATAACCGCGGCTACCGCGCCTATTCGGCGACGCACCGCACCTGCAGCGACGGCTCGCAGGAGGCGTCCGCCCGGCTCGCCCAGGAAGGCGAGAAGCTCGCCAAGGCGCTGGCGAGCCGCTTCGGCGGCTGACGCAGCGGGCGCGGACCGACTGCCCGCTTTCGGGACAATCCAGGGCTCCCACAACGATTTTGATCGCCGCTGCGCCTCTGGCAGAGCGCATGACGATCCGGTTCGGCACGGGCTTGCGCCATTCTTAAGCAGAATTGTCCCCCGCGAATTAACCTTTCTTAAAGACCATGATGGCGCCCGGCCGCCGCGGGCCGTATCCTTGCCGGGCAAATCAGCGGAATGGATCGCGATCCCATGCGCGCCCGTTCCGTCCGACAGGTTCCTTTCGACGCCGGATACCGCTGCCTTCATGTCCGCTCTCTCCGACGACCTGCCGCTCGACCCGACCCTCGCCGAGGACGTCAAGGACGCCCGCCGCGTCGCCTATTGCTATGTCGAGGACGCCTTCATCGAGGCGCGCCAGGACGGGCTCGACTCCGATTCGCTCGCCCATGCCGCCCTGTTCGCGGCGATGCGGACGCTGGTCGAGACCTATGGCGAGGAGGCGACCGCCGTCTTTGCCGAGGCCCTGCCCGAGAAGATCCGCTGCGGCAACTTCACCACCGGCACGCGGCACTGAGCGTCATGCTCAAGCTTGACCCGAGCATCGCGGAAACCAGCGCCTTCTCGTCCTGAGATTCCCGGCTCTTCGCTGCGCTCCGGCCGAGAATGACGACCAGCGCCTTCAACCCGCCGCCTGCGCTTTTCGCGCCGTTTCCGCCCGACCGAGCAAGAGATCGCGCTCTCGCCGGTTGCGGGTCATGCCGGCGGCGCGGGTGAACTCCGCCTCCGCCTCGCCATGCCGGCCGAGCTTGACCAGGAAATCGGCGCGCACGCTCGGCAGGAGATGGTAGTTCTTCAGCGCCGGCGCCGAGGCCAGCGCATCGACCAGCACCAGCCCCGCCGCCGGCCCCTCCGCCATCGCGACCGCCACCGCCCGATTGAGCTCGATCACCGGCGAGGGCGTCAGCGCGCCGAGCGCGCCATAGAGCGCGGCGATCCTGCGCCAATCGGTCTCCTCGGCGGTATTGGCGCGGGCATGGCAGGCGGCGAGTTCCGCCTGCAGCAAGTAAGGGCTCGGCGCGGCGGAGAGCTTGCGCGCGGTCTCCAGCGCCTTGAGGCCGTGATTGATCAGCAGGCGATCCCAGCGCGCCCGGTTCTGGTCGAGTAGCAGCACCGGCTCGCCGTCGGGCCCGATGCGGGCGCGCAGGCGCGAGGCCTGCAACTCCATCAGCGCGACGAGGCCGTGCACCTCCGGCTCCTGCGGCGCGAGGCCGGCGAGGATGCGTCCGAGCCGCATCGCCTCCTGGCACAAGGCGGGGCGCACCCAGTCCTCGCCGCCGGTCGCGGCATAGCCCTCGTTGAAGATCAGGTAGACCACCTCCAGCACCGAGGCGAGGCGGTTCGCCAGCTCGGCCCCGTGCGGCACCTCATAGGGTACCTTGGCCTCGGCCAGCGCCTTCTTCGCCCGCACCAGGCGCTGCGCCATGGTCGGCTCCGGCACCAGGAAGGCGCGGGCGATCTCCTCGGTGGTGAGGCCGCCGATCAGGCGCAGCGTCAGCGCCAGGCGCGCCTCGACCGCGAGCACCGGATGGCAAGCGGTGAAGATCAGGCGCAGCAGGTCGTCGCCAAGCTCGTCGTCGAGCGCCGCCTCGATCCCGGCGATCGGATCGTCTTCCTCGTCGAGGTCGCGGCCGATTTCCTCGTGCTTGCGCTTCAGCATCTTGGCGCGGCGGAGGCCGTCGAGAGCGCGATGCTTGGCGGCCTGCATCAGCCAGGCGCCTGGATTGCGCGGCACGCCCTCGTCCGGCCATTGCTGGAGCGCGGCGACCAGCGCGTCCTGCGCCAGTTCCTCGGCCCGGCCGACATCGCGGGTGACGCGGGCGAGGCCCGCGATCAATCTCGGGGCCTCGATCCTAAAGACCGCCTCGATGGCGCGGTGTGCATCGCTTGCCGTCATGGCCTGCGATACACACCATCAGCATCGTGGCTGGCAAGCGGCTCAGCCGACCTCGCCCTTCAGCCGATCCCAGGTCGCCGCGGCTTCGGGTGAAACCGCATCGCCGAAATCGGCAAGGTCGACGACCGGGCGAATCTCGATCTCGGATGGGCCGGGCATCGGATTGGGGCAGCGCTTGACCCAGGCGATCGCCTCGTCGAGCGATTTGCACTCCCAGAGCCAGTAGCCGGCGACCAGTTCCTTGGTCTCGGCGAACGGCCCGTCGACGACCGAGCGCTTCTCGCCGTCGAACTGGACGCGTGCCCCCTTCGCGCTCGGCTGCAGGCCGTCACCGCCCTTCATGATGCCGGCTTTCACCAGCTCTTCATTATAGGCCATCATCGCATCGACCAGTTCCCGGGTCGGCGGGGCACCGGCTTCGCTGTCCTTGGTCGCCTTGACCAGCACCATGAAACGCATCGGTCTTCTCCATTTTCGCTGGAGCGGTGCAGGCCTCGCCTCGCACCCTCCGGGTTGAATGACGTTCTGAGACTGTCAGCCGGCGCGCTTCGCCGTCTCGGCACGCAGGCGTTCTTCCTGCTCGCGCAGCTCCGGCGTCAGCGCCTCGCCGAAATCCTCCATCTCGAAGATCGGCCGCAGCTCGATCTCGGTGCCACCGTCGAAGGGCGCGCGCTTCAGCCACTCGACCGCCTCGTCGAAGGAGCGCACCTGCCAGATCCAGAAGCCGGCCAGCAGCTCCTTGGTCTCGGCGAAGGGGCCGTCGATGATCGTCCGCTGCGAGCCCGAAAAACGCATGCGCAAGCCCTTCGAGCTCGGATGGAGCCCATCGCCCGCCAGCATCACGCCGGCCTTCACCAGCTCCTCGTTATAGGCACCCATCCTGGTGAGGATGTCCTCGCTCGGCATCACGCCGGCTTCGCTGTCCTTGTCGGCCTTGACCAGAACCATCACGCGCATCGGTCTTCTCCTGTCTCTTCGAGTTGGTTTCGCTTCGGGATGGAGCGGGAGAATTCCCGCCCTCTGTTGTCACGTCGAACGAGGCAGGCCCCGATCGACAGGCCTGCGAAATTTTTTCAGCCCCTCGCCGCATATTTTTCGCGGCGGGCGATTTCGGCGGCGCTCGGCTCGGCGAACTCGAAGGAGCCGGTGGTGACCTCGCCCTCACGACGATAGGTCGCCATGAGTACGCCGGTGCTGGACGCGCTGCTTTCGACCAGCTTGAAGGCGGCAGGCATGGCGCCCTTGCCGAACAGCCGCTTGCCCTTGCCGAGCACGACCGGGAAGGTCAGCAGCGTGATCTCGTCGATCAGGTCCTTCGCCAGCAGGGCCTGGATCAGCTCGCCCGAACCCTGCAGCAGAAGCTTGGGGCCATCCTGACGCTTCAGCGCCGCGACTTCGGCAGCGGGATCGCCGCGCAGCGCCACGCTGTTCTGCCAGGTCAGCGTCTGCGGCTCCGAGGTCGCGACATATTTGGTGATGGCGTTGAACTTCACCGCGATCGGGTCGTCACCGGCATAGGGCCAGTGCGCCGCGAAGATGTCGTAGGTCCGGCGGCCGAGCAGCAGGTCGAACTCGTCGGACAGGGCCTTGTCCATCACCTTGCCCATCGCCTCGTCCCAGTAGTGGAAGGTCCAGCCGCCATGGCTGAAGCCGCCCTGCTGATCCTCATGCGGGCCGCCCGGCGCCTGCATGACGCCATCGAGGGACACGAAGGTGGCAGCAACGACTTGTCTCATGATCTTTCTCCCAATCGAAAAGGAGCGCGCTGGCTCCGTGAAGCCGGAGCGCTACGGCCGGGCCATCCGACCATTCCGCTGCTCCTTGCCTTCACGTCGAACGGCCGATCGCCGGATCGACAGCTCCTCGAAAAAATTTTCGCCGGGCCGGTCGCGCGGCGCATAGCACCCGTTTCCTGTCTCCCGGGTCGCATCGGTTGAGCCTTTGGCCGAAGCACCCTAACTATCGGGACGAACGGCGCCCGCGCCGAAACAACGATCGCTCAGAGAGCCCCACCATGCCGGCAACCAGACTGGTCGACCGCGGCGTCATCCGCGTCAGCGGCGACGACGCCCGCGACTTCCTCGACAACATCGTCACCAACGCGATGGATGCGGTGACAGTCGAGCGCGCCGGATATGGCGGGCTGCTGACACCGCAAGGCAAGATCATCGGCGATTTTCTGGTTGTCGCCGTGCCGGACGCGGAAGGCGGCGGCTTCCTGCTCGACACGCCCCTGCTCCAGATTCCCGACCTGATGAAAAAGCTGAAGCTCTACAAGCTGCGCGCCAAGGTCACGCTCGACGATCTCAGCCAGACGACGGCGGTGATCGCCGCGACCGATGGCGGCAGGCTGCCGGCCGATGCCGGGCTGGTCTATGCCGATCCGCGCATCCCCGAGCTCGGCGAGCGCGCCATCGTCGACCGCGAGGGTGCCGACGAGCTCGTCGATGCGTCGATGGACGATTATCACCTCCGCCGCATCGAGCTCGGCATTCCCGATGGCGGGCGCGACTTCCTCTATGGCGACACCTTCCCGCATGAGGCGCTGTTCGACCAGCTCGGCGGCGTCTCCTTCAGGAAGGGCTGCTATATCGGCCAGGAGGTCGTCTCGCGCATGCAGCACCGCGGCACCGCCCGCTCGCGCATCGTGCCGATCGTCTTCGACGAAGGCGTCATCCCGGAGCATGGTGTCGAGGCCAGCGCCGGCGGCAAGACGCTCGGCCGGGTCGGCTCCTGCGCCAATGGCCGCGGGCTTGGCCTGCTCAGGCTCGACCGCGTGGCGGATGCGCTCGCCGCCGGCCACAAGCTCGATGCTGGCGGGCTCGCTTTCACGCTCGGCCAGAAGCCGTCCTTCATCCGCTTCCCCTATCCGGGCGAGCCGGAATTCGGAGCAGCGGCATGAATGACGTGAGCGGCGGTCGCGCGGCGGTCGAAGGGCCCGACGGCAAATATCGCTGCATCTGGCCGGGGAGCGATCCGCTCTATCTTGCCTATCACGACACCGAATGGGGCGTGCCGGAATATGATTCCCGCGCGCTCTGGGAAAAGCTGATGCTCGACGGCTTCCAGGCCGGCCTGTCCTGGATCACCATCCTGCGCAAGCGCGACGCCTTCCGCGCCGGCTTCGCCGGTTTCGAGCCCGAAACCGTCGCCCGCTTCGGCGAGGCCGACATCCAGCGGCTGCTGGCCGATGCCGGCATCGTGCGCCATCGCGGCAAGATCGAAGGCACGATCCGCAATGCCCAGGCCTATCTCAGGCTGAGCGAGAAAGGCCCCTTCACCGATTTCCTCTGGAAGCATCTCGACGGGCGCGTGATCCAGAACAGTTTCCGCACCCATGAGCAGGTTCCGGCCGAGACCGCCGTCTCCAAGGCGATTTCCAAGGAGCTCAAGGCCGCCGGCTTCACCTTCTGCGGCCCGACCATCGTCTATGCGGTGATGCAGGCCTGCGGCATGGTCAACGACCACCTCACCGGCTGCTTTCGCTGGCAGGAATGCGCGGCGCTCGCCCGCGACACGCGCCCCGCCTGATGGCCAAACCGCCTGCCCCGCCGCGCGCCTGGCAGCGCATGCTGTCCGGCCGGCGGCTCGACCTGCTCGATCCCTCGCCGCTCGATGTCGAGATCGAGGACATCGCCCATGGCCTCGCCCGCGTCGCCCGCTGGAACGGCCAGACACGGGGCGCGCATTCCTTCTCGGTGGCGCAGCACAGCCTTCTGGTCGAGGCGATCGCCGGCCATCTCAACCCGGACTGGCCGCGGCAGTGGCGCCTGATGGCGCTGCTGCACGATGCGCCGGAATACGTCATCGGCGACATGATCTCGCCGTTCAAGGCGGTGATGGGCGACGCCTATAAGGGCGTCGAACTCCGCCTGCTGGCGGCGATCCATCTGCGCTTCGGGCTGCCGGCGGCGACGCCGGCGATCGTCACGCGCAAGACCAAGGACGCCGACAAGATCTCGGCCTTCCTGGAAGCAACCGAGCTCGCCGGCTTCGAGCGCGAGGAAGCCCTGCGCTTCTTCGGCCGCCCACAGGCCCTGCCGCGCGAGGTGCTGGCGCTGTTGGAGCCGCAGGCGACGGAGGACGCGCAGGCGGCGTTTCTGAAGCGGTTTGCGGAGTTGGTGGAGCAGTAATCCCGCGCGTCATTCTCGGCCGGAGCGCAGCGAAGAGCCGAGAATCTCAGGACTAGAAGGCACTGGTTTCCGAGATGCTCGGGTCAAGCCCGAGCATGACGTCCTATGCTCAATAACAGGACACGAATTCCCGATAGACCCAGCCCACCACATGATTACGCCCGCGCGGGCTGATGAGCGCCCAGGCCCGGCCGCGCTCGTCGGACGAGGTGTTGATCACGCGGATGCCGGCGCCGTTGGTGACGCGGCCGATGATCTCGCCATTCGGCGTCTCGCGGATGTTGAGCGGCGTGCCGGTCGGGTCGGTGACGGCGCAGCGGTTCTGGGCAGAGGCCGGCGCAGCCGTGAGGCAACTGGCGAGCGCGGCGGCGAGCAGGCCGAGGCGGATGGCGGTCATGAACAAATCCCCTGATCGTCAACCGGCACGCCCCCCGCCGTGACACGCACTTGCAATGGCGCCCTCAGGAGCGCTTTCGCTTCGAGGCGGGATTATTTCCAATCCTAATCAGATCATCTGACATTCTCTGCCATTCCCGACAAAATCGAACATCTGCATACTGCGTTCACCTGATGTAGGTGAGAGGCAAGAACCATGACCGTCCCGACCAGCCTGAACCTTCCTGCCGGCGTCGTCGTCAAGGGCGCGCTCGCCGAGCGCTATGACGAGATCCTGAGCCATGACGCGCTCGCCTTTGTCGCCGAGCTGCAGCGCCGCTTCAACGAAACCCGCAAGCGCCTTCTCGCCGTGCGCAAGGAGCGCCAGAAGCGCTTCGACGCCGGCGAGACCCCGGATTTCCTGGCTGAGACCAGGCACATCCGCGAAGGCGACTGGAAGGT
>PNLY01000079.1 GCA_013823325.1 Methylobacterium sp. | reverse complement strand
GGCGAAGAAGGTTCCGATCGCCCCGTTCTCGAACTCGATCAGCACGCCGGCCGTGTCTTCGACGGCAAAGCCGCGCTGGCGGTTCGAGACGACGGCGCCGACCGTAGCGATCTCGCCAACCGAGAAGCGCAGGAAGTCGATCTCGTGGATCAGGTTGATCAGGACAGGGCCGCCGCCGGCCTGCGTCCGCCAGGGCGCGACCTTGAAATAGGGATCGGGCTTATACACCGCCCAGATGGCGGAGACGCCGACGAGATCGCCGATCTGGCGCTCGTTCAGCAGCGAGCGCAGGGTCGCGACCTGGCGATGATGGCGGCGGTGATGGCCGACCAGCGACTGGATGCCGGCAGCCTTGACCGCCGAGATCAGTGCGTTCGCCGTTGCCAGCGTGTCGGTGACCGGCTTCTCGATCAGGATGTGGATGCCGCGGCGGGCGCATTCGATGCCGTTCTCGGCATGAAGCTGGTTGGGCGAGGCGATGATGACGGCGTCCGGCCGGGTCTCGTCGAGCATGGCGCGGTAGTCGGCGAAGACACGGGCAGCCGGGTTCTGAGCCGCGATCTGCTCGGCATTGACGTCGGCGATCCCCGCGAGATCGAAGTCGGGATGCTCGGCGATCTTCGCCAGGTGCTTGCGTCCGATCAGCCCTGCGCCGATCACGCCGATTGCGATGTTGGTCATGCTCTCACAGGTCCCTGTGTCGTCGGGCGGCTCATTGAGCGGCTGGTTGCGGGCGCTTCGCGCGGCTGCAGGCTGTCGAGCAGTCGGCGCGTCGCGCTGTAGGCGGTCGCGATGCGCGCGCGGGCATCGAGCCCGCGCATCGGCAGCTCGACGCTGAGCGCCGCATCGGACGGCAGCGCCCGCAGCAGCGCGGCGAGCGGCAGCGCGCCTTCTCCCGGCGGCAGACGTCCCTCACGCGCTTCGGTGATCGCGTCGGTGTCGGTCTGCGGCTGGGTCGGGGCTGCATCGCAGAGCTGGGCCGCGCGCAGAAGCTCGCCTGGCACAGCCGCAAGATCGCCGGGAACTCCGCCCGAGCGGCTGAGATGCAGGGCGTCCACCAGCATGGCGCCGTTCGGCCTGCCGGCCTGGCGCACGATGGCCTCGGCCTGCGCCAGGGTCCCGACCACGCGCCAGCGCATGAACTCCAGATCGACCCGCAGGCCGAACCCGCCGGCAAGATCGCACAATGCGGCGAACGTGGCGGTCAAGCGCAGGCGATCGGCATCGTCGCCGGACACGGTCACCGCGCTCGCGCCCAGTTCGGCTCCAGCTTCGAGCAGCGGTGCAAAGGACGCGATGTCGAGGCTGGGCGTCAGCTGGATGAACTCGATCTCGTTCAGACGCACGCCTTCCGATGCCAGGATCGTGCGCAGCTCCCGCTGCGCCCATGAACCGGTCCGGATCGGATAGGCGACGCCGCCGGCCATCGCCGGATGGACGCGCAGGCCGATGGCGCCGAAGCCGGCGCTCGCCGCCTCTCGCGCCAGCTCCGGCGGGGAGAGCTCCAAGGCCGTCAAATGGGCGAGTCCGAGCGCGCTCATCGATCTGCCCCTTCATCGCAAGCGAGCGACGGGTCGTCCCGCAATCCGAGTTGCCGCGCTGTGACCGGGACGGGTGGGAGAATCCGGGCGGATCGACTGGATCCTGTGATCGCCATGCGTCTCCCCCCTTTTTTTAATTAACCCGCTGGATAATTGCGAGCTAATTATCCTTGCGGATAATTGCTGTCAAGCGCCGTCAAATCGGTTAAGGAGGAGGCGCAATCGCCAGGACGGGCAGTCGAGACCGCGAGATGAAAACTGTGAGCGCGCGCAGGCCGGTGGAGAACAAGCCAGCCAAGGTCCGCCGGCGGGACCGCGAGAAGACGAAGGCCGAGATTCTGCAGATCGCTTTCGAGGAGTTCGCCGAGAGTGGGCTGCTCGGCGCCAATGCCGACGCGATCGCGGCCAAGGCTGGGATCACCAAGCGGTTGATCTTCTACTACTTCAACTCAAAGGAAGAGCTCTTCATCGCGGTGCTGGAGATGGCCTATGGCAAGATGCGCCTGGCCGAGGAGGACCTGCATCTCGCGACACTCGAGCCGGAAGCGGCGATCCGCCGGCTCGCCGAATTCACCTTCGACTTCCACCAGGCCAATCCGGAGTTCGTCCGGCTCGTCGCGATCGAGAACATCCATCGCGGCCGGCACATCCAGCGCAGCGAGAAGCTGACGCAGATGACCCGGCCGATCATCGGCCAGATCGAGCGCGTGCTGGCCAAGGGCAAGAGCCTCGGCGCGATCAGGCCGGAGATCGATGCGCACGAGCTGCACATGACGCTGAACGCCCTGTCGATATTCTCCGTGGCGAACCGGCATACCTTTGAGGCGCAATTCCGCTGGGATATGACGTCCCCCAGCGCGACGACCCGCCGCCGGGCAGAAATCACCGAAGTCCTGTGGCGCTATGTCCGCAGCGACGAGCGTTCAGCGACTGTCGATCAATAGTCCGTTCGACTGAAAGGCTGGGTCATCGATCCCACCGCCGAGCGTCCGCGTCGCGCGCCCAGCGGTCCATGAGATTGTTTGATTGCGCCGCGCGTTACCCCTACCCGCAACTTTCGGCGAACAGACGATCAGCAGCACCAGCTACGCACGTCGATACTGCAGTGCGCCAATAGCTGACCTTGGATCACGGCCGGTTAGCGGACATTCCTTTGAGGCCGACGGAGCCGAGTGCCGCCGTCCTACAATCTTCAGACCTGGAAGTTCCTGATCAACCGCGCCAGCTCGGCTTGAAACTGCTTATGACGCTGGATGACGCCTGCCGTTGAAAGATCGGCATCCAGGATGACCGGAAGCCCGCGGGAGAGCAGCAAGTGGCCTTCCCCTGTCAAAGACAGTCGCCTCAATCGGGCATCTTCCGGATCGGTAAGGACGGCGACCAGCCGCCGACGGAGGAGTGGCTTGAGGCTCGCGGTGATGGTGGTCCGATCCGCGCCAAGAGCGGTGGCGACCTCGCCGATCGACGGTGGCGCATCCACGTCGAGGCAGCTCAATAGGATCAGCTGCCCGGTATTGAGGCTGAGATGTCGTAGTGCTGCGTCGGTCCTTCGAGACAGAACCCTGGCGGCACGCAGGATCGAAGCGGTAAGCTCGGTGGAGACGTCATAGGCCGAGCTTGCGGAGGCTGGCCCATCGCTCACTCCGCCGCTTGCGCAAGGGCGAGCGGCGAAGTTGCGGCATTCGATCGGGTATCGACCTTGCCGGCGGCTGCTGATGTCGGCTTGATCCGGAACCACGCAGCATAAAGCGCCGGAAGGAAGAGCAAGATGAGCACCGTCCCGACCGCCGTACCGCCGATCAGCGTATAGGCCATCGAACCCCAGAAGACGGAGTGGGTCAGCGGGATGAAGGCCAGGACCGCGGCGAGCGCCGTCAGGATGACCGGTCGCGTGCGCTGAACCGTCGCTTCGATGACGGCATGATAGTCGTCCAGACCCGCGATCTGGTTCTCCTTGATCTGGTCGGTCAGGATCAGCGTGTTGCGCATCAGGATGCCGGCGAGCCCGATGAGGCCCAGGATCGCGTTGAAGCCGAAGGGCTGGTTGAAGACCAAGAGCGTTGGAACCACACCGATCAGGCCGAGCGGGGCTGTGAACAGCACCATCGTCATCATCGAGAACGATCGCACCTGGAGCATGACGACGATCAGCGTCACGGCGATCATCAGCGGGAGGATCTTGCCGAGAGCATCGTTCGCCTTGGACGCCTCCTCGATCGAGCCGCCCATGTCGATGCGATAACCGGCCGGCAGCGCGGCGATCAGCGGCTGGAGAGCGGTCAGCACCTGCTTGGAGACCTCCGGAGGCTGCGTCGCTTCGTTGATCTCGGAGCGGACCGTGATCGTCGGCATCCGATCGCGTCGCTTCAGCATCGGCTCCTCGTAACGGATCTCGGAATGCCCGATCTGATCCAGGGGGATCTGCCGGCCGTCCTTGCTCATGAGGGAAAAGTCGGCGAGGCGCGTCGGGTCGAGACGTTCAGCGCCTGCGCTTCGGGCCATGACCGGCACGTTGCGGATGTCCTCGCGGACCTGCGTGACCGGCACCCCGCTCAGCAGGAACTGGAGTTGCTGGCCGACCTGCGCCGGCGACAGGCCAATCAGGTTGAGACGATCCTGATCCGGCACGAAGCGCAGCACCGGCGTGCGATTGCCCCAGTCGCGATTCGCTTCCCTGACATCGGGGATGCCGCGCATCACCTGCAGGGCCTGTTCGGAGATCTTGTAGAGCTCAGCCGGGTCCGGGCCGACGATACGGAACTCGACCGGGAACACCGAAGGCGGCCCGAAGACGAATTGCGTCGCGCGGACATAGGCTTCGGGCGCGAGGCCGTTCGAGATGGCCGCGCGCAGGCGCTGCTTGAGCTCTTCGCGGGCATGCGCGTCGGGCGTCAGCACGACGATCTTGGCGAAGGCCGGATCGGGGAGTTCCGGCGACAGCGCCAGGAAGAAACGCGGCGCGCCCTGCCCGACATAGCTGGTGACGATCTTGGCTTCCGGCTGCTGGTTGAGCCAGCGCTCGACCTTCTGGACCGCGGCTGTGGTGGTCTCGATGCTGCTGCCTTCCGGCAGGCGGATTTCGACGAGCACCTCGGGCCGATCCGAAGTCGGGAAGAACTGCTGCTTCAGCCCGCCCATGCCGAGGCCGGAGAGAGCGAAGGCGATGCCGACGATCGCGCAGGTCAGGAACTTGTGGTCGACCGCGAAGGTGATCAGCCGCCGCAGGCGTCGATAGTTCGGCGTGTCGTAGATGGCGTGATGGCCGCCGGGGACGGGCTTGATCTCCGGCAGCATCTTGACGCCGAGATAAGGAGTGAAGATCACCGCCACGATCCAGGACACGATCAGCGCGAAGCCGACGACCCAGAAGATGTTGCCAGCGTATTCGCCGGCCGTGGAGGAGGCAAACCCGACGGGCAGAAAGCCTGCAATCGTCACCAGAGTGCCAGAGAGCATGGGCGCCGCGGTATGGCTCCAGGCATAGGCCGCCGCCTTGATGCGATCCATGCCCTCTTCCATCTTCACGACCATGACCTCGATCGCGATGATGGCGTCGTCGACGAGGAGGCCGAGCGCCAGGATCAGCGCGCCCAGCGTGATCCGGTCGAAGAACCGGCCGGTCTCCAGCATGATGAAGAAGACGGCGGCCAGGGTGATGGGGATTGCCGCGGCAACGACGATGCCGACGCGCCAGCCCAGGCTGAGCAGGCTGACGAGCAGCACGACGCCCAGCGCCATCGCGAACTTGATCATGAACTCGTCGACCGACGCAGCGATGTTGACCGCCTGGTCCGTCACCTTTTCGAGCGACATGCCGAGCGGCAATGTCCGGCCGATCGCAGCGGTCTTATTTTCAAGATCCTTGCCGAGCGTCAGCCCGTTCCAGCCGTCCTGCATCACCGCGGCGAGCATGAGGCTGGGCTCGCCCTGATGCCGGATGATGAAGCTTGCCGGATCCTCGTAGCCGCGGCGGACATCCGCGATGTCCGAGAGCTTCAGCGTTCGGCCTCCCGCGACGATCGGCGTGTCGGCGATGGCCTGCACGCCATCATAGGCGCCGTCGACCCGGATAAAGACGCGCGGACCTTTGGTATCGACCGAGCCTGCGGGCGTGACCGTGTTCTGACGCTGCAGGGCGGTGACGATGTCCTGGGCGGAAACGCCGAGCGTCGCAAGCTTCGCATAGGAAAACTCGACGAAGATCTGCTGGGGACGCTCGCCGAGGATGTTGACCTTCTTCACACCGGGCACGTGCAGGAGATCCTGCCGGATGGCCTCGGCCTGCCGGGCCAAGTCGCGCATCGGCATGCCCTTCGCCTTCAGCGCGTAGAGCGCGAAGCTCACATCGGAGTATTCGTCGTTGACGAAGGGGCCGAGCACGCCGGGCGGCAGGTTGCGCGCCTCGTCGGCGAGTTTCTTGCGCGCCTGGTAAAACTCCTCCTGGACGCGGGACGGCGGGGTGGAGTCCTTCAGGTTGACCGTGAGATAGGCATAGCCTGGCCGCGTCGTGGTCTCGACACGGTCGTACCAGGCGAGCTCCTGTAGCCGCTTCTCCAACGGCTCGGCGACGAGGTCCTGCATCTCGCGGGCCGTCGCGCCGGGCCAGACCGAGGTGACGGTCAGCGTCTTGATGGTGAAGCTCGGATCCTCGGCGCGCCCGAGCTTGACGAAGGCGTAGGCGCCGGCCGCGACGAGCAGGATGATCGTGAAGAGGGTGACGGCGCGTTCGCGGACGGCGATCGCCGAGAGATTGAAGCTCATCGCGAGGCCGCCTTGATGTTCGAGGAAGCCCGGACCTGCTGGCCTTCGCGCAGAAGATGTGCCCCGAGGGAGACGATCTGGCGCCCGGCTTGCAGCCCCGAAACGACCGCCGTCTCGCTTGTGACGCGAACGAGACGCACGGGTTGGAACGTCACGACGGAGGCCGCATCGTCGAGAAGCCAGACACCGGTCTTCTGTCCGTCGTCCAGAACCGCTCCGAGCGGAATCTCCGTCTCAGCCTCGGTCGCCGTATCGGACAAGCGGATCGTCACGGTCGCGCCCAGCGGCGCCAGCGCGGCCTCGCTTTCGAGGACGTAGCGTGCCTCGTAGGTCCGGGTCTGCGGATCGGCTGAATCGGACAACTGGCGCAAAGTGGCGCGGAAGCTGCGCCCCGTGACGCCGTAGAGCGTCGCCTGCGCGGTGGACCCGAGCGGAGGCCGCATCGTTTCGGGCAGGACCACCAGCGCTTCCCGCGGGCCCGTTTGTGCGAGACGAACGACCACCTGTCCCGCGGCGATGACCTGCCCGGGCTCCGCCAGGGTCTCGACGATGATCCCGTCCGCGTCGGCGACGAGCACGGCATAGTTGAGCTCGTTCTCCGCGACATTGGCCTCGGCCTCCGCGGCGGCGGCCTGAGCCTTGGCGGTGTCGAGCGCAGCCTTCGCCTGCTCGTAGCGCTGAGGGCTGGCGGCGAACCCGTTCTTCACGAGCATCGCGTAGCGCGCCTCGTCGGCCGTCGCCTGCGTCAGCACGGCGCGGGCGGCGATGGCCGCATTGCGCTTGGCGGTGAGCGCCAGCCGCAGATCCGTCTCGTCGACCCGCAGAAGCGGCTGTCCCGCCTTCACGGACTGTCCGACATTGACCAGCCGCTCAACCACCTTGCCCGGAACCCGAAAGCCGAGATTGCTCTGGACGCGTGCCGCGATGATGCCCGTGAAGCGCCTGTCGGCGCCCATGACCGGGCTCGCCGCCGACACGCGGACGATCGGTGGCTCCAATCGAGGATCTACGGCAGCCGAAGGAGCGGGTTTGTGCCCGATCAGCAGAACGGCTCCGCCGATTCCGGCGGCGGCCACGATGCCCCCGACTGCGAGCAGGGCGAACCGGGATTTCCTTGTCATGGCGCTTGCCAAATAGATTGCGTATGACATCTATGACTGTTATAGAGTTCGAACGCAATCTAATTTTTGGAGCACAGAATGCGGGTCTCCCGGGAGCAAGCGGCACAGAACAGGGAGCGGGTGATCGAGACGGCGAGCCGGCTCTTTCGCGAGCATGGCTTCGACGGCATCGGTCTCAAGGACCTGATGGCGGGCGCCGGCCTGACGCAGGGTGGCTTCTACAAGCAGTTCGCGTCGAAGGACGAACTGGCCGCACTGGCGTCGCGGCAAGCGATCGCCAGTACGGCCGAGCGCTGGTCGTTGGCCGCCGCTTCTCGGCCGGATGACCCGCTCTCGGCAGTCGCGGAATTCTACCTCAGCCCTGAACATGTCGCGGCACGCGCCGAAGGATGCGCGTTCGTCGCGCTCGCATCCGACGCGGCACGGCAGGGCCCGGAGGTAAAGGCCGAGTTCGAGGCCGGCATCCGCGCGAACCTCGACATGATCGCAAGCCTGTCCGCGGAAGAAGATCGTGACGCTCTTCTGGCGAAGGTGTCGATGATGGTCGGAGCCGTCATGCTGTCGCGGACGGTCAACGACGAGACGCTGGCGCGCCAGATCCTGAATGCGGCTGGCTCCCAGATCGCCGCCCATGCGAAGCCGTCCTGAATGCGGCTGGCTCCCAGATCGCCGCCCATGCGAAGCCGTCCGGCGGCAAGCAGGAGGGCGTGCAGTGAGCGCCGCGGAAGCGGCGCTCGACGGACCGCCGCAGGCTTCCCAAACGGGCCTCGACCCGCTTCGATCCGAGGCCCGCGAAGTCAGCGGCCCTATCGTCCTGCTGCTTGCGGGTTTGGCCGCCATCGGCACGCTGGCGACGAACATTATCCTCCCGGCTTTTCCACGCATGTCGGCCGAGCTTGGCCTGACGGGCACCCAGCTCGGGCTTCTCCTCAGCAGCTTCTTTCTCACCTTTGCTCTGGGCCAACTGATCGTCGGCCCGCTCTCGGATCGTTTCGGAAGAAGGACGCTGGTTCTCGGCGGCCTCGCCATCTTCCTGGCGGGAAGCATGATCGCCGCACATGCTGACAACCTGCTGTGGCTCGTGCTCGGACGTGTCGTCCAGGCCATGGGGGCCTGCGCCTCATCCGTGCTCGCCCGCGCCATCGCGCGCGATCTGTTCCAGGGCGAGACGCTCGGGCGGGTGCTGTCTCTCACCATGATCGCCGGCGCCGTCGCGCCCGGGTTCTCGCCGCTTCTCGGCAGCGTCCTCGTCGATCTGTCGGGCTGGCGGGCGAGCTTTCTTTTCGTCGCCCTCTGCGCGGCGGCACTCGCGCTGCTCTACATGCGTCGGGTCGGTGAGACCCATCCGGTTGACGCCAGGAGCACGCTCGCGCTCGGGAGCGTGACGGCCACCTATCGGTCCCTCCTGGTCGACGGTCGCTTCCTGTTGCCGGCGCTCTCGGTCAGCATGGTGCTGGGCGGCTTGTTCAGCTTCTTTGCCGCGGCGCCCGGCATCCTGATGGGTCAGCTCGGACTGACGCCGCTTCAAATGGGTCTATCCTTTGCGGCGACGGTGCTGATCGTGTTTGCGGCCGGGCTCCTGGCGCCTTGGCTGGCGCGGCGCCATGGCGACCGGACCACCGGCTTCGCTGGGCTGATCGTCTTCGCCGCCGGCGCGCTGGCGATGATCGCGGTCGCGTCGCAGCCATCCTACCTTACCTTCACTGCGGCACTGTCTATCGTCCTCTTCGGCATGGGGCTGATCAATCCGCTCGGCACGGCGATCGCGCTGCAGCCCTTTGGCCGTCAGGCCGGCTCGGCCTCTGCCCTGCTCGGCTTCCTGCAGATGGGCAGCGCCGCCATCGGTTCGACGCTGGCGAGCACGATGCCGTTCTCGCCGTCGGTCTCGCTCGCCATCGTCATGATGGCGACCTCGGTTGGCGCTTTCGCAGTCTTCTATCCCGTCTACCGCGACCGTCCGCGACGCTAAACTCAACCTTCCGCCGTCATCGAACCGCGGGTTTCGCACGATGCATAGGGGCATCTATTCGAAAGGTCACCACATGCAGAACGTGAGCGGTTCCCCGGCTGGAAGCACCTTGAACGCGCCCTCGGGAAAATGGGCCCTTGTGACGGGCGCATCGAGCGGCCTCGGCGTCGAATTCGCCGAGCTTCTGGCGGCTCGAAAAGTCAATCTCGTGCTCGCGGCGCGGCGACGCGAGCCGATGGAAAGGCTCGCCTCCGAGCTTCGCCGGAAGCACGGTGTCGAGATCCATGTCGAGCCGGTCGACCTCTCCGCTCCCGGCGCTGCCGGCCGCTTGAAAGAGAAACTGGACGCGAAGGCCCTGCGGATCGATCTCCTGGTCAACAATGCGGGTTTCGGCCTGCACGGCGACTTTCTCGACACGCCGTTCGCGCGCACCGCCGAGATGATCCAGCTCAACGTGACGGCGCTGACCGAGCTGAGCTACGTCTTCGGGCGGGACATGGCCAGCCGAGGCTCCGGCGAGATGCTTCTCGTCGCCAGTCTGCTGGCCTTCCAGCCGGTTCCCACTTATGCGGCCTATGCCGCGACGAAGTCCTATGTGCTCTCCTTCGGCGAAGCGCTCCACGATGAGTTGCGTTCGCGCGGCGTCGTCGTCACCACGCTCTGCCCCGGCCATACCGAAACCGGGTTCGATGTGGCAGCCGACGCCCGCGTCTCGCCGATGCTCCGCAGGCTGACCATGAAGCCTCGCCCCGTCGCCGAGGCTGGATTGAGCGCACTGGCACAGGCAAAGCCATCCGTCATTGCAGGCCTGCTCAACAAGATCGTCGCATTCACGAACCGCTTCACCACGCGATCGATGCAGCGGGCTTCGATGCGAAAGGTGATGGCACCATGAGCCGATCTCCAAGCTTCATGTGTCAGGCTTCTCCAAGAGCGGTCGGCTGAGGATCAAAGCCTGAAGGGCGTTCGAGGCCAAATTGCCCGCTGGCGGCAACAGAATCGTCAGAGCCAGCGGCGAACCTCGGCCTTGTAACGGCGGTAGTCTTCGCCGAACTTCGCTTCGAGATAGCGCTCCTCGCGGGCGATTACCTGCGTCTGGATCACGAAGAGCACCAACGGAAGCAAGGCGAAGGCGATCGGTCCGTCGAAGCCTATCGCAATGCCGGCATAGATGAGCGCCATGCCGAGATACATGGGATTGCGGGTCCACCGATAAGGGCCGGTCGTTGCGATGAGGCTTGTAGGCCGCGACGGCCGAACATTGGTGCCCAGCCGCCGGAACAGCCCCGCCGCCGAAAGCATCATCGCCGCGCCGGCAACGAACAGCAGCGCGCCCATCGCGATCAGCAGCCGCCAGTCGATGCCAAATGAGCGCAGGCTGACGAACCGCTCCGCCGCCAGCCCCAACAGCAGCGCTCCCAGATAGATCAAGGGCGGTGGGAAGCGCACACCCGCGCTGTCCGGTTCGACGGCCATGCTCATCTCCAATCTGCGCTCAAGCCAGCATCGATTGCTGGGCGAAGATGCCCGCCATCGCGCCTTGCCATGTTGCCGTGGTGACCGAGGGGATGCCGGGGTTGGCGAGGTCGCCGGCGGCGTAGATGCCGGGCGTGCTGGTTTCGCGGCGCTCGTCGGTCTTGATAGCGATGCCGGTTGGCGTAGCGACGGCGGTGAGGCCGAGTGTTTCATGCAGTCTGGCGGACGGCTTGTTGCGCGGATGCGCGAAGAGAATGTCGACCGCGACATCGGGGCCGGCATCGATCTTGATGGTGGCACCATGGCTCCCGTGACGGGCGATCCCGGTGATCCGTCCATCAATGACAGGTACCTTGCGGCCTGCCAGATCGGCCCGGATGTCGGGCGCGATGTCGTGGATATCAGCGAAGACCGTCAAATTGTCGGTCCAATCGTGAAACAGCCTGACCTGATTCATCGACTGCGGACCCGACCAGACGAGGCCCCAATGCTGGTCGGCCACTTCAAAGCCGTCGCAATAGGGGCACGGGATGACGGATGTGCCCCAGTTTTCAGCATAGCCCGGAACATCAGGCATCTGGTCAACAACGCCGTAGCTCAGGATCACGCGGCGCGCACTTAAGGTTACGCCGTCGCCAGTGAGGACGGCGAAATTGTCGATGGTACCGGAGATGTTGTCGGCGCGGGCATTGACCATTTTGATCGCAGGATAGCGCGCGAGTTGCTGCCGCGCCTCGGTCAGGATGGCCGATGGTGGCTTGTGATCGTGGCCGAGCATACCGTGCGAGCGGCCGGCGAAGCGATTGCGCTGCAGGCCGGTATCGAGAACGGTGACCTTGCGGCGGGCACGGCCGAGCTGCAGCGCGGCGGCGAGACCGGCAAAGCTGCCGCCGATGATGATGACGTCATCCATGGTGGTAGGCTCCTTGTTGTGGATGAAAGAGGATGGGCCGGACTTGGCCGTGGCCGGAGCGCGGGCGATGCCGATGGCGGAAAGCGCCGCGGCCAGCTTCAGCAGGGTTCGTCGCTGCATGGATCACTCGCGTTTCAGGCCGCCGATCGTTCGGCGAAGCGCTTGCGTATTTTAGATACTACATGGTATCGTAATTTGAGAATTACGATACTGTCAAGGACTATAAATTTCGTGACTGAGAATCGCCAAGGCCGGCGCGGCCGCCCCCCAAACCAAGCTCTTGGCCAAACGATCGTCGGCGCCGCGAGCGAACTCTTTGTGGAATTAGGTTTTCAAGCAACGACCTTGGACAAGGTCGCCCAGCGAGCGAAGGTGTCCAAGCTCAGCATCTACAGGCACTTCGAGAACAAGGAGGCACTGTTCGGCGCGGCCGTCGCGGCCCACTGCCATCAGTTTGCACCTCTGGCCCTTGTTGAAGGCGTCGAGGGATCGGCTGAAGATCAGCTCATGGCGGTGGGAGCATCCCTGCTCCGTACACTGCTGAGCCCGGACGTCCGCAGTGTCGAGGCCATGATCATGGCCGACAAGACGAACCAAAAGTCGCTAAGCAAGCTCTTTTACGAGGCCGGCACCGCCCATGTTATCGGTCAAATCGAGGCCCTGTTGCGTCAGATGCACGCCAAGGCGCTCCTTAACGTGCCCGATCCTCGCCGGTCGGCCCGCTTGCTTGCCGCGCTCATCAAAGGATCCGATCTCCTGATGATCGCACGCTTCGACGAGGCGAGAGCAGAGGATGATGACGAAATCGAGTCCTATTGTCGGTCGGCTGTCGCCATGTTCATGGCCGCGCACGGTGTCACCGATCACGGGGGCAGATGGCCTGGATCAGGCCGCTGAGAGTGCGCGGTTGTCGACCTCGACCGGACCTGAGCAGCCGTAATGGTGCCAATCACGTTGTCATCTGCCGGCGCGCAGTGGCCTAGTTTCAAATTAACTGTCTTCGCCCCGGGGAGAACACGCCATTGATGGGACACCGGTCCCGGGGCCCGTCATCGAACATCGAATCGAATGCGCCACAAGCGGAAACTGACATGCATCCGAAAAGCGGACCTTGAGTGTGAGGAAGCATCAAGCTTGACTCACGAGCTCGATGCGCTCGCCCCCTTCACGGCCGGCGGCTCATGGTCGTCAGCGACAGTGGTACCGAACTGACCCTACTTGCGACATGCAACGGCAGGAAGAGCAACGCAGCGGGGGCTGCATCGCATCGGGCTGACAATCTCCGTCCGCAGCCGTGTTGCCAGATCGGAACTTTCCAGCTCCGAGCGGACAGGCCAACTGACACGCCTGTACGTCGAAGCAAGGTGCAGCGAGCGGCGGGTATCTCGTTGACATGCCCGGTATCCTGCCACTAGCATTTGCCCAATTGTCGTTTCAGACGCAGCAATGAAGCTGCGGAAACATAACAGGCGATGCTGCCTCCATCGGTCGGACTCGGTCCGGTCGTGGGGGCATTTTTGTTTTTCGGAGGGATGGCCGGAAGGGGTTGCCTGAGCGGAAATTACTCAGGGCGAGCGCAAAAACGAGACGCCGCCCAACGCGTTGAGGGACGCGGGAGGGGATAAGAAGCGATGGGAAAAGCGGTTCGTTGCGTAGAGCGGACATCCGCTCCGTGGCGTGTGGGCGTGCTGTTTTCGCGGACCGGATTTATGTCGGTCATCGAGGAGACGCAGCTGCGCGGAACCTTGATCGCGATCGACGAGATCAACGATCGCGGCGGTATTCACGGCCGCCCGATCGAGCCGGTGATCTACGATCCGGGCTCGGATGCCCGCTCCTATGGGCAATATGCCAAGCGGCTGATGGTCGAAGACGGGGTCAGTACGATCTTCGGCTGCTATACCTCTTCAAGTCGCAAGGCCGTCCTGCCGGTGGTCGAGCGGCTCGACGGCTTGCTCTGGTATCCGACGCTCTATGAGGGCTTCGAGTTTTCGCCCAACGTCATCTATACGGGCGCGACGCCGAACCAGAATTCCGTGCAGCTCTGCCGCGCGCTGATGCAGCAATTCGGCACCCGCTTCTTCTTCATTGGCTCAGACTACATCTATCCGCGCGAATCCAACCGGGTGATGCGCGATCTCGTCCGCAACAATGGCGGCACGGTCGTCGGCGAGCAGTATTTGCGGCTGGAGGCAGACCGCAGCGAGTTCGTGCCCCTGCTGCGCGAAATCAAACGCGCCCAGCCGGACGTCATTTTCTCGACCGTCGTCGGCGAGTCCACCACCTTCCTCTATCAGGCCTATCACGACCTCGGCTTGAACCCGAAAACAGTCCCGATCGCCAGCCTGACCACGACCGAGGCCGAGATCCGGGCGATGGGCCACGATGTCGGGGAGGGGCACTACACGGCGGCGGCCTATTTCCAATGCGTCGAGAATGAGCGCAATTCGGATTTCGTCGCCCGCTATCACAAGCGCTACGGCGACGACGAGCCGACGAACATGTGTCTGGAATCGTCTTACTTCCAGGTCAATGTCTTCGCGAAGTCGCTGGAGGCGACGAACTCGCTGGATACGCGCTGCTTGCGCTCCTGGGTCATGGGTGCCGAATTCGACGCGCCGCAGGGCTGCGTCTCGATCAACCCGGTCTGGGGACATGCCGATGTCTGGACGCGGATCGGACGCGCCAATCGCAGCGGGCAGTTCGATATCGTCTTCCAGTCCGCCACGAGCGTGAAGTCGGACCCCTATCTGATGGGACAGGGCCGCACGCTCGAACTGTGCTGAACACATAGGAATGGCCACCGGCCGCGACGGGAAGAGGCGACCAATTCCATGGCGATATCAGGGTACGCATACGAACGCGCCGGCGGGCTGCATCCCACCGATCCCCGCACTGCCGTTTCTGAACGTCCCGCGCGGCAAGGTTCCGCAGAACCCGAACTCAACATCGCCGTGATGGTCGAGCGCGACGACCATGGCGAATTCCTGATTCGCGAGTTGCAACGCCAGCGCGCCACGGTGCGGCATATCTGGCCGCTGCCGTCGCAGATTCCGTTGCAATACGACGCCATCTTCTGCGCGCTCTCTGCGGACCTGCCGCAGCGCATCCCCTGGGTTCCGGGCGAACCTTCCTCGGCGCTGGTCCTGGTCGACGACGGTAAGGCGCCGCTGAACCTCAAGCTCATCCACAACTGCGCCGCGCACGGCCTGCTGCATTATCCGGCCTCGTCGCGGGCGATCCAGTCGGTGTTGATGCTCGCGCGCGAGCATTTCCAGTACGAACGGCGCCTGCGCGGCCGGATCGAGAAGCTCGACGAGAATCTGCGCACGATGCGGGTCGTCGAGCGCGCCAAGGTGCTGCTGATCCGGCTCAAGAACCTGACCGAGGACGAGGCCTATAACTTCCTGCGCAAGCAGGCCATGGAGAAGCGCGTCACCATCGCGGCCGTCGCCACGGCCGTGATTGACTCGCATGATTTGCTCAGTTAGCGTCACTAAAGTTTAACGACGGCAAAGACGCCGTCGGCACATAGCGGGTGATGATGCCCCCACGCAGTCGCGGAAGCGAAGCGTGGGGTTTTTTGTTTTCTAGGCCCAGTTCGATACGCGTTTGCGCGGCGAAGCTGCCGCAGTCCACATTCCGAGGCGAAGAAGCCCCGAACGACTCCGTCCATCCGGACGGCGCCGCTCGGGGCTTTTTCTTTTGCAAGAAAAAAGGGGAAGAGGGTGAAAAACGACAGGCGCACATTCATCAAACACGCTGCTGCGGCGGGTGCTTTCACCGCCGCAGGATTCCCGCATATCTGGTCGAAGAACGCTTCGCTCGCCTATGCCCAGAGCGGGCAGATCAAGGTCGGCGTCCTCTTCTCTCTTACCGGCACCACCGCCATCATCGAGGAGTCGCTGAACAAGGCGACGATCATGGCGATCGAGGAGATCAATGCCGTCGGCGGCGTCAACGGCATGAAGATCGTGCCGGTCGTCGAGGACCCCGCCTCCGATCCCGCGACCTTCGCCGAGAAGGCCCGCAAGCTTGTGCTCAGCGACAAATGCGTGTCGGTGTTCGGGTCCTACACCTCCGCCAGCCGCAAGGCGGTTCTACCGGTCTTCGAGAGGCAGGCGAACCTGTTCTTCTATCCGACACTCTATGAGGGTCGCGAGTGCTCGAAGAACGTCATTTATACCGGCGCCGTCCCCAATCAGCAGCAGGACGACTTCGTGCCCTGGCTGGTCGAGAAGTTCGGCAAGCGCTGGTACATGATCGGCTCGAACTACATCTACCCGAAGGAAGAAAACAATTACTGCAAGAAGCTGCTGAAGAGCCTCGGCGCCGAGGTGATCGCCGAGGAATACGTTCCGCTCGGACATTCCGAATTCTCGTCGGTGATCAACAAGTTCCGCTCCGAGAAGCCGAACGTGATCTTCTCCACTGTGGTCGGGGATTCCGTGGTGGCGCTGCATCGGCAATACCGCGCTGCCGGCCTCGATCCGGCGACGATGCCGATGGCCAGCCTGACGACCTCGGAAAACGAGGTCGCGGCGATGGGCGGCGATGCGGCCGCCGGCCACTTCACCTCAGCGCCCTATTTCATGGTGCACGAATCCCCCGAGAACAGGCGGTTCGTCGAGGCCTACCGAAAGCGCTGGGGCGCCGACAAGGTCACGCATTTCGTGTCGGAATCGTCCTATTTCCAGGTCTATCTGTTCAAGCAGGCCGTCGCGAAGCTGAAGGCGGGCGACATCAACCCGCTCGCCATTCGCGAGGCCCTGAAGGGCGAGCAGTTCCAGGCGCCCCAGGGGCTGGTCAAGGTCGAGCCCGAGAACCTGCATTGCTGGCTGCACCCGAAGATCGGCCAGTGCCAGTCTGACGGGCAGTTCAAGATCCTGAAGCAGTCGGCGAACTGGCTCGAGCCGAACCCCTACAGCGCCTATCCGAACCAGAAGTGCACGGCCGAAGGGCTGAAGGAAATCTGATCTTTCGATTTCGCCGGCGGCCGCGCCACGCGGCCGCCATGCACGCCTCCGGACAGGTTCGTCATGGATTTCGTCGTTTCTCAGCTGCTGACCGGGCTCAGCCTGTCGTCGATCCTGCTGCTCGTCGCGCTCGGTCTTGCCATCATCTACGGCGTCACCGGCGTCATCAATCTCGCCCATGGCGAGTTCGTGATGCTCGGGGCGTATTGCGCCTGGCTCTTGCAGACCCAGCTCGGCTGGGGGCTGCTGCCGAGCCTGATCCCGATCTTCGTCGCGGTGGCACTGCTGGGCCTCGCCATCGAGTACCTGGTCATCCGCCATCTCTACGACAGGCCGCTCGACACCATCCTGGCGACCTGGGGACTTGGTGTCATGGCCCAGCAGATCGTGCGCCTGCTGGCGGGCGGCGAGCTGCGCTACGTTCAGATGCCAGGGGCACTTTCCGAAAGCGTCAACATTCTCGGCGCCACCGATTCCGCCTATCGCCTGTTCGTGCTGGCGTTCGCCCTCGGGCTGTTCGCCCTGACCTGGTACGTTTACCGCCACACCTCGATCGGCCTGCAGTTGCGGGCGATCACCCAGAACCGCCAGATCGCCTCGAGCTTCGGCATCAATGCCGGCAGGGCCTACCGGCTGACTTTCGCCTATGGCGCCGGCATCGCCGGGCTGGCGGGCGCGCTGATCTCGCCGCTCAAGAGCGTCTCGCCGGAAATGGGTACGGGCTACGTCGTCGACGCCTTCATGGTCGTCGTGGTCGGCGGCGTCCAGAGCCTGTTCGGCACGGTCGTCAGCTCGGGCCTGCTCGGAGAGCTCACCGGCGCCCTCGCCTATCTCAGCAACGACACCATCGCCAAGGCGCTCGTGCTCGCCGCGGTCGTCGTAATCATCCGCTTCCGGCCGCAGGGGCTCTTCACGCCCCGCCTCCGCGCCTGACACTCCATGAGACGAAACTCGCCGATGTCAAACAAACCGATCCTGCAGCTGTCGATCTATGGGGCCGTCTGCCTGGCGCTCCTCCTGATCCCGGCCTTCATCGACGACGCCTTCCTGCTCAACAAATTGGCGCGCTACCTGATCTTCGGCATGCTCGCCGTCGCATTGAGCCTGTCCTGGGGTTATGCCGGCATCCTCAATCTCGGCCAGGCGACGACCTTCGGCCTCGGCTCCTATTGCATGGCGATGGCGCTGAAGCTGAAGACTGTGCCGATCCATACCGGCGCCGAGGGTCTGCCGGACTTCATGGTCTGGAACAACGTCACCGAGCTGCCCTGGCTCTGGTGGCCGTTCCAGTCGCTGCCCTTCGCCGTCGCGGCTGGCATCCTCGTTCCCGCCGCCTTCGCCGCGCTGCTCGGCTGGTTCATGTTCGGGGGACGTGTCGCCGGCGTCTATTCGGCGATCATCACGCTGGCCGCGATGGTCGTGGTCAACCTGATCATCATCGATCAGCAAAGCTACACCGGTGGCTTCAACGGCATCACCGATCTCGCGCGCTTCGAGGTGCTGGGGATCAGCTTCGACGCCTATGCCCGCTCGACCTATTTGCTGGTCGCGGGCAGCCTGACGGTGGCGCTCTTCGCAGCGCTCGCACTGACACGCTCGAAGACCGGGCTGATCCTGCAGGCAATCCGCGATCAGGAAGAGCGCGTCCGCTTCTTCGGCTACGACGTCGCCCGCTACAAGACCTTCGTCTTCGCGGTCTCAGCCGCGATCGCTGGCCTTGCCGGCATGCTCTACACGATCGTGATGGAGTTCGCTTCGCCGACCTTTCTCGGCGTGCCGCTCAGCCTGTCCATCGTCATCTGGGTCGCTGTCGGTGGCCGCCAGAGCCTGCTCGGCGCCATGCTCGGCGCGCTGCTGGTGACGGGCGTGCAGGGAAGCCTGTCGGAATCCGAGACCTTCCTCAGCACCTGGACGCTGGTAATGGGCGGCTTGTTCGTCCTGATCGTGTTGTTCATGCCCCGCGGGCTGGCCGGCATCGTTTCCGGCCTGCGCCGCCGCGACACGGCCCGGAAGGCCGCGGCGCAGCCGTCCCACCCCGTTGGTGCCGCCGGTGCTCCCGCAGGGAGGACGGCATGACCGGCGCGGCACAGGCGCAGCTCGCTCTGCGCGACGTCACCGTATCCTTCGGCGGATTCGTCGCCGTGGACGCCCTCGACCTCACGGTCAACCGAGGCGAGCTGCGCTGCCTGATCGGCCCAAACGGCGCCGGCAAGACCACGACGCTCGATCTGATCTGCGGTCGCTCGCGGATCTCCTCCGGCGCGATCGTCTTCGACGGCAAGGAGATCCACCAGCTCAGCGAATTCGAGATCGCCCGGACCGGCATCGGCCGCAAATTCCAGGTGCCGAGCGTCTTCCGCGAGCTCAGCGTGCGGGACAATCTCGAGATCGGCAGTTCGCGCCAATACGGCGTCCTGCGCAATCTCGGCAAATTCGGCGGCGCGGCCGATCGCGAACGCCTGGAGCGGCTGGCCGAGCTCGTCGGCCTCTCGGACGATCTCGACAAGCAGGCGACGCAGCTTTCGCACGGCCAGACGCAATGGCTCGAGATCGCGCTGATCCTGGCGCAGGACCCGCCGCTGATCCTGATGGACGAGCCGACCGCGGGCATGACCGCCCATGAAACCGAGAAGACAGCCCAGCTCTTCAACGCGCTGCGCGGCAAGCACACGCTGATCGTGGTCGAGCACGACATGGGCTTCGTGCGCGACATCGCCGAGACGATCTCTGTGATGCACCAGGGCAAGCTGCTGGCGCAGGGCACCGCCGACGAGGTCTCGGACGATCCCCAGGTTCGCGAGGCCTATCTCGGCTCGGGAGGCATCGGCCATGCTTGAGCTCAGCAATGTCGACGGCTTCTACGGCCGCAGCCGCGCCCTGCAATCGGTCTCGCTGAGCGTGGCCAAGGGCGAGTTCGTCAGCGTGCTCGGGCGCAACGGCGTCGGCAAGACGACGCTGCTGCGCACGATCCTCGGCCTGATGTCGAAAACCTCGGGCTCGATCCGCCTCGACGGGACCGAGATCGGCGAATTGCCGACGCATCGCCGGGCCAAGGCCGGACTGGGGTACGTGCCGCAAGGCCGGGGCATCCTGCCCGACTTCACCGTGCGCGAGAACCTGCTGCTGGGAACCTACGCCGCCGAGACCTCGGAACGGCGCATTCAGGATTACGTCTTCGAGCTCTTCCCGATCCTACGGGAGTTCCTCAGCCGGCGCGGCGGCAATCTGTCCGGCGGCCAGCAGCAGCAGCTCGCCATCGCCCGCGCGCTATTGTCCCAACCCAAGATCCTGCTGCTCGACGAGCCGACGGAGGGCATCCAGCCCAACATCGTCGAGCAGATCGAGGACATCCTGATCGATCTCAACCGCAAGCGCGGCCTGTCGATCATCCTCGTCGAGCAGAACATCACCTTCGCGCGTCGCGCATCGCATCGTTTCGCGATGCTCAACCGGGGCAGCGTCGCGGTCAGCGACCGCATCGAGGCGCTCTCCGACGATCTCATCCATCGCTACCTCGTCGTCTGAGACGGGCAATCCAGGGAGACCAGAGCATGTATCACGGCGATATTACGAGCAGCAGGGACACGGTCGGCGTCGCCGTCGTGAACTACAAGATGCCGCGCCTGCACACCAAGCAGGAGGTGCTCACCAACGCGCGCAACATCGCCGCGATGGTCGAGGGCATGAAGGTCGGCTTGCCGGGCATGGACCTGGTGATCTTCCCGGAATATTCGACGCACGGAATCATGTACGATTCCAAGGAGATGTATGAGACCGCCTCGCAGATTCCGGGCGAGGAGACGGAGATTTTCGCCGCTGCCTGCAGGAAGGCGAATGTCTGGGGCGTTTTCTCGCTGACTGGCGAGCGCCATGAGGAGCATCCCAACAAGGCGCCCTACAACACGCTCATCTTGATGAACAACAAGGGCGAGATCGTCCAGAGATACCGCAAGATCATGCCCTGGGTCCCGATCGAGGGCTGGTATCCCGGCGACTGCACCTATGTCTCGGAAGGGCCGAAGGGCCTGAAGATCAGCCTGATCATCTGCGATGACGGCAACTACCCCGAGATCTGGCGTGACTGCGCCATGCGCGGCGCCGAGCTGATCATCCGCTGCCAGGGCTACATGTACCCGGCCAAGGAGCAGCAGGTGCAGATCTCGAAATCGATGGCCTGGGCGAACAACGTCTATGTCGCGGTTGCGAACGCCGCGGGCTTCGACGGCGTCTATTCCTATTTCGGCCATTCGGCGATCGTCGGCTTCGACGGCCGCACGCTCGGCGAGTGCGGCACCGAGGAGAACGGCATCCAATACGCCCAGCTCTCGGTGTCGGCGATCCGCGATGCCCGCAGGAACGGCCAGTCGCAGAACCATCTCTTCAAGCTGCTTCACCGCGGCTACACCGGCCTGATCAACTCCGGCGACGGCGACAAGGGCACGGCGGCCTGCCCCTACAATTTCTACGCCAAGTGGATCAACGATCCCGAGGGCACGCGCGAGATGGTCGAGGCGATGACCCGCACGACCGTCGGCACCGACGAGTGCCCGATCGACGGCATTCCGAACAAATCAGCCCATCGCTGAGCCTGACGAAACGCGCCCGGCGCGCCTGCGCCGGGCGGAGCCACCGAGCATCCGACAACAACAAGGGGGTATCGCGGTGTCCAAACATTCCGCAGGGTCGGGCGCGGCTGCGCCAGCCGATGCCGATCACGTGCTCGGCGAGGAATACGAGCACGAGCCGGTGCCGATGGCGGCCCGACGCAGCCTGTTCTCGATGGTGATGGTCTGGGCCGGGTTCCCGATGATCATCACCGGCGCCATGACCGGTTCGCTGCTGGTTCTGGGTATGGGCTTCTCCCGTGCGCTCGTCGCCATGATCGTCGGCAACCTGATCATGCTCGCCTATGTCGGCGCACTCGGCCTGTCGGCGACCCGCAGCGGCATGAACTTCGCGCTAATCGCGTCGCGTGTCTTCGGCACGAAGGGCTATGCGCTCGCCTCCGGCCTGCTTTCGACGCTGCTGCTCGGCTGGTTCGCGGTCCAGACCGGTATTACAGGCGCACTCGTCGCCAGCACTTACGGGCTGAACTATGTCGCGATGACCATCGTCGCGGGGCTGCTCTATATCGGGATCACCTTCGTCGGCGTGCGCGGCCTGCATCTGATCGGCCTGGTCTCCGTGCCGCTGTTCTTCGTGCTCGGCCTCTTCGTCGTCGTGCACTCGGCCGGCACGACCAGCTTCGATGCGATCTGGAACTATGCCGGCAACAACGGCGTCGCGACGATGTCGATGGGCGTCGGCCTGACCGTCGTGATCGCGCTCTTCATCGACGCCGGCACCGTGACCGCCGACTTCAACAGGTGGTCGAAGACCGGCACTCATTCGCTGATCGCGACGTTCTCGGCCTTCCCGGTCTCGAACCTCGTCGCAATGCTCGTCGGCGGCATCATGACCGCCGCTCTCGCCGTGCCGAACGCCAACCCGTTCGGCGCCGACAACATGTTCGGCTACATGAACAGGCTGCAGATCGGCTGGCTCGGCGTCCTCGCCTTCCTGTTCCTCTACATCAATCTCGGCTCGGTCTGCTCGCACTGCCTCTACAATGCGGCGACCGGCTGGTCGCGCATCCTGCGCTCGAAGATGCGCCTGATGGCCGTCATCCTCGGCCTCGTCGGCATCGCCATTGCCGCCGGCAATGTCTGGGCCTTCTTCATCCAGTGGCTGTCGCTGCTCGGGATCATCGTGCCGCCGATCGGCATGATACTGCTGGTCGAGGCCTATGTGCTCAAGCACGGCCCGGCGGTGCAGAAGGAATGGCGCACAATGCCGTTCGTCTCCTGGGCGATCGGCGCCGCGGTGGGCTTCATCGTCGAGTTCCAGGCGCCGCAGCTTTCGACGGCGATCAGCGCCGGCCTCGTCGCCGCCATCGCCCATCTCGTCCTGACCTATTCGGCGGCCGGGCGGGCCGCGGACCGTGCTCCGGCCTGACCGGGCCGGCTCCATCGACATCCCCCTTTGAGAGAGTATCGCGATGACGACCGACTACGAGATCTTCGAGCTGGGCGATCTTGCCCTCCAGCGCGGCGCGACGCTGCGCAACGCCAGGCTGGCCTACAAGACCTTCGGCACGCTCAACGCGGCCAAGGACAACGCCATCGTCTATCCGACCTGGTATTCCGGCCAGCACTACGACAATGAATGGCTGGTCGGGCGCGGCATGGCGCTCGATCCCGACAAGTACTTCATCATCATCCCCAACATGTTCGGCAACGGGCTGTCATCGTCGCCGAGCAATACGCCCGAACCCTACAACGCCGCCCGTTTTCCGAAGGTGACGGCCTGCGACAACGTCCGCGCGCAGCACCGGCTGGTGACCGAGCATTTCGGGATCGAGCATCTGCGTCTCGTCACCGGCTGGTCGATGGGCGGGCTGCAGACCTTCCATTGGGGCGCGCTCTATCCCGACATGATGGATCTGCTCGCGCCGTTCTGCGGCTCGGCGAAATGCTCCCGCCACAACTTCGTCTTCCTCGAAGGGGTGAAGGCGGCGTTGACCGCGGACGACGCCTTCCGCGACGGCTGGTATGTCGACAAGCCGCACAAGGGCCTGCGCGCCGCTGCGCGGGTCTACGCCGGCTGGGGCTTCTCGCAGGCCTTCTACCGCGAGGAACTCGACATCAAGGCGCTGGGATACAGCTCGCTCGAGGACTTCCTGGCCTTCTGGGAGGGCTTCTTCCTCGACCGGGATCCCAACAATCTCTTGGCCATGCTGTGGACCTGGCAGAACGGCGATATATCGGCCAACGAACTCTATAACGGCGACTACAAAGCCGCGCTCGGCGCAATCAAGGCGAAGACCTACGTGATGCCCGGTCAGACGGATCTGTATTTCCCGCCGGAAGACAGCCGCAACGAAGTCGCCAGCATGCCGAATGCGAGCTTCGTCCAGATTCCATCGATCTGGGGTCATTTCGCCGGCGGGCCCGGCACCAACCCCGTCGATATCAAGTTCCTCGACGACAAGCTCAAGGAACTCCTCGCATCCTGACGCAGCGCGCGCGGTGGCGAGTGACGGCTGCCGCGCGACCATCAAGGGCCTGACGACGTGACGAACCTGGACGCCTACCGCATCGCCAAGGAACCTTTCTACCGCTCGGTCGGAGGAGAAGTCGGGCTGTTCGAGGCTGCTTATCGCAGCCGGATGCCGGTGATGCTGAAAGGGCCGACTGGCTGCGGCAAGACTCGCTTCGTCGAGCACATGGCCTGGCGCCTGGGCCGGCCGCTGATCACCGTGTCGTGCCATGAGGACATGACCGCCTCGGACCTCGTTGGACGCTATCTGCTCGATGCAGAGGGCACGGTCTGGCACGACGGGCCGCTGACGCTGGCGGTGCGCCAGGGCGCGATCTGCTATCTCGACGAGATCGTCGAGGCCCGGCAGGACACCACCGTGGTCATCCACTCGCTCACGGACGATCGGCGCATCCTACCGCTGGAGAAGAAGAACGAGGTGGTGAAGGCCCATCCCGACTTCCAGGTCGTGATTTCCTACAACCCGGGCTACCAGAGCGTTCTCAAGGACCTCAAGGAATCGACCAAGCAGCGCTTCGCCGCCATCCCCTTCGACTATCCCGAAGCGGCGGGCGAGGCCGAGATCGTGATGCGGGAGGCCGGCGCCGACAAGAGCACTGCCGAGGCGCTGGTGCGCATCGGCGCGCGCTCGCGCAACCTCAAGGGCCGCGGGCTGGACGAAGGCGCCTCGACAAGGATGCTCGTCAACGCCGCCCTGCTCGTCGCCGCCGGCGTCCCGATCATGGAGGCCTGCCAGGTCGCGCTCGTGATCCCGATCACCGACGATGACGATCTGCGCGATGCGTTGACGGGTGCCATCGCAGCCTGCGTCTGATGCCATGACGATGACCGAAGGTCGAACGGGTGCGGCTCGGAGTTTTCCGGCCGAATGGCAGGGGCGCTGGAGCGCGGCCCATGCGCGCATCGACCAGGCCGGCTATGGCGACCTCGTGGCCGGCGCCTATCGCAGCGCCGGGCCGATCGTCGCGGCGAGAGCGGGGCCGGCCGAGGCGATCAGGCTCGGCGAATCCGTCTCGTTCGTCGCGATTCGCTCCGGCCGCCGGGCGGCCTGCCTGCTGATCGATGCGGCCCTGCATGCCGCCGAGGCTGCTCGTCATCCATCCGAGCTCACATCCTGGCTCGAACTGGTCGACGACATCGCTAGACGCGCGCCGAAGATACTGAGCGCCTTCCTGCAAAACGGCTCGCAGGTTCTCGACAGGCTCGGTTTCGCCGGTCTTGCGGTCTTTGCGCGCATGGGGCTCGATCTCGGTCGCGATGACGCTCACCGCTTGGCCTTTTTTGCGCTGCAGAGCCCGGAAGCGCGCCAACTGCTCGAACGGCAGCATCCATCCGCTTCGTTGCCGGGCTTGCTGCCCGGGCTGAAGCCCTATCTCCGCGCGCTTTGGGCCATCTCGCCGCCGATCGTCGAAACACCGGGCGATGCGCCCGAAGCGATGCGCCGCCGCGCCGGCTTCGGCGGAGGCGGCGTCCGTTTGCCGCCATCCTATGCCGGTTTCCCGGCGAGCGATCAGAAACAGCTCCATCGCGCGACGCTGGCCCATATCGGCGCGCATCACCGCTTTACCCGCAAGAAATTCCCGGCCACGGGCCTGAAGCCGCTGCAGCTCGCGCTGGTTTCGCTGATCGAGGATGCGCGGGTCGAGCGGCTGGCCCTGTGCGAGATGCCGGGATTGTTCGCGCTCTGGCGGGGCTTCCATGTGGCGCGTCCTGAAGGTGCACCGGTTGCGATCACGCTGATGGCGCGGCTGGCGCGGGCCCTGCTCGATCCGTCCTACGAGGATCCGCATGGTTGGGTGAGCAAGGGCCGGGCCCTGTTCGAGGAGGCTGCCGCAGTCGACATCGGCTCCCAGCAGCTCAGCCGCCATGTCGGCGGGCTGCTGGGCAATGACATCGGCCAAATGCGGCTGCAGTTCGATGCCAAGAGCTATGTCGTGCAGCCGGCCTATCGCGACGACGGCATGGGCGTCTGGGATTTCGGCGACGACAATCCAGAGGTCCCATACGAGATGCAGGCGCCTGCGGAGGGAGCCCGCCTCGAGCAACGCGAGAGCGATGACGGCCATCCCGAGCCCGACACGCTCTCCGACGATTCCAGCGGCCGCGCAGCCATGGTCGAGGCGAGCGAGGATGTGGCCGTCGCGCGCTATCCGGAGTTCGACTATGTGACCGGGCGTGAACGCCCGGACTGGTGCACGGTCCACGAGCCTGCCGTTCCCATGGCATCGCCCGCCGCACTGCACCGCGCCATCGAGCAGCGCGCCGATCTCGCCAGCCGCCTGACGGCCATCATCAAATCATCCAAGGTCAGCCGTCAGCAGCGGGTGCGCCGGCAAGCGGAAGGCGAATGTCTCGACATGGACGCGGCGATCGAGGCGGTGATCGCGCGACGCTCCGGCCAGGTGCCGGAGGATCGCATCTACGGGCGCTATGAGCGCCGCCACCGCGATCTCGCCATCCTCGTGCTCATCGATACTTCCGCCTCCACCGGAGAACGCGTCAGCGGTCGCAGCGAGACGGTGCTGGAGACGGAACGCCTTGCCGTGGCCATGCTGGCGAAGGCGATGACCGAGCTCGGCGATCCTTTCGCGCTTGCGGCATTCTCCTCAAACACACGCGACCATATCGGCTATCAGCGGATCAAGGATTTCGCGGGCCGCTACGATATCGCGGCCGAGGGGCGGCTGGCCGGCTTGCAAAGCCACCACTCCACACGGCTCGGAGCGGTGATCCGACATGCCGGCAAGGACCTGAAACGGCAGCTGAGCTATCGCCGGCTTCTGCTGATCATCACCGATGGCGAACCACATGACATCGATGTCGATGACCGCCGCTATCTGGTCGAGGATGCGCGCGCGGCCGTCCACCAGCTACGCAATGACGGGATCGATGTGTTCTCCATCATCCTCGATTCTAACGCTGAATCCTATGCAATCCGCATTTTCAGACGCCAGAATTGCGTTCAGTTGAAGTCGATCGAGACCTTGCCCGAAAAACTGCCGGGCTTGCTGCTGCGGTTGGCGCTACAGTGAGATCATGCGCGATAAGTCGTTGAAGCTGGACATCTTGCGCGATTGCCCGCTTTGGGATCGACGCCGATGCAGCGAGCGTTGACCTGAGACCCTGATCCTCCTCCAGATTTGAGTAGAGTCCGCCATTCACGGAGACGGACGATGCGCCCCTCACGGTTCACCGAAGAGCAGATCATCGGGATGCTGAAGGAGCACGAGGCTGGAACTGCGACGGCGGATGTCTGCCGCAAGCACGGCATCTCCTCGGCGACCTTCTACAAGTTCAAGGCGAAGTATGGCGGGATGGGCGTGTCGGACGCGCGTCGACTGAAGACCCTCGAGGATGAGAACGCCCGCCTCAAGAAGCTGCTGGCCGAACAGATGCTCGACAACGCGATCCTGAAGGATGTCGCCGCAAAAAAATGGTGACGCCCGATGCGAAGCGGAAGGTGGTGGCTCATGCCTGCACGGAGCATGCAGTGAGTCAGCGTCGGGCGTGCCTGGCCTTGACGATCGACCGCTCGACGGTGCGCTACATGAGCACCCGGCCGGACGACGCCCTGTTGCGCGAGGCGATGAAGGCCGTGGCCGCGGAGCGCCGGCGGTTCGGCTACCGCAGGATCCACATCATGCTGGACCGCCAGGGCATCGCGATGAACCAGAAGAAGCTGCGGCGGCTCTATCGCGAGGAGAAGTTGCAGGTGCGCCGGCGCGGCGGCCGCAAAAGGGCACTGGGCACGCGCAGGCCCATGCTCGTGCCTGATCGGGCCAATGCGCGCTGGAGCCTCGATTTTCTCTCCGACACGATCTCGGACGGCCGCCGCTTCAGGGTGCTCGCCATCGTCGACGACTATACGCGGGAGTGCCTGGCACTCGTCGCCGACACCTCGCTCTCGGGTCTGCGCGTGGCTCGCGAGCTGGATGGCATCATTCGCCTGCGCGGCCGGCCGGGGGCGATCGTGTCCG
>PNLY01000078.1 GCA_013823325.1 Methylobacterium sp. | reverse complement strand
GCATGCCGGCCAGATCCAGGGCTTCTTCGATATCCCGACCGACAACCTGTTCGGCGCCCCGCTGATGGCGCGCGACATCAAGGACCGGCTCGAGTGGAAGAACGCCATGGTCGTCTCGCCGGACGTCGGCGGCGTGGTCCGCGCCCGCGCCCTCGCCAAGCGCATCGACGCGCCGCTCGCGATCGTCGACAAGCGCCGTGACCGGCCGGGCGAGTCGGAGGTGATGAACATCATCGGCTCGGTCGAGGGTCGCTCCTGCATCCTGATCGACGATATCGTCGATTCCGGCGGCACGCTGGTGAATGCCGCCGACGCCCTGCTCGCCCAGGGCGCCAAGGAGGTTTACGCCTACATCACCCATGGCGTGCTCTCCGGCGGCGCAGTCGCTCGTATCGCCTCCTCCAAGCTCAAGGAGCTGGTGATCACCGATTCGATCATGCCGACCGAAGCGGTGAAGGTGGCGCGCAATATCCGCGTCATCTCCATCGCCGGGCTGATGGGCGAGGCGATCGAGCGCACCGCCAGCGAGTCGAGCGTCTCCAGCCTGTTCGACTGACGGGAGGCACGCGATGGCGGCCATGGCGGCCGGCGCTGACCGGGCCCTCGTTCTCTTCTCCGGCGGTCAGGATTCCACCGTTGCCTTGGCCTGGGCGCTGGAGCGCTTCTGTGCCGTCGAGACCGTCGGCTTCGACTACGGCCAGCGCCATCGCATCGAGCTCGAATGTCGCGAGACGATCCGGGCCGAGCTTCCCGGCCTGTCACCGGTCTACGCCGACCGGCTCGGCCCGGACCATTTTCTCGACTTGAAGACGCTGGGTGCGATCTCCGACACCGCACTGACGAGCGAGAGCAAGATCGCCTTCGCCGAGACCGGCCTGCCGACCACCTTCGTCCCCGGCCGCAACCTGATCTTCCTGACCTTCGCGGCGGCGCTGGCCTATCGCCGCGATTGCAAGCACATCGTGCTCGGGGTCTGTGAGACCGATTATTCCGGCTATCCCGACTGCCGCGACGACACGATCAAGGCGATGCAGGTCGCGCTCGGCCTCGGGCTCGACCGGCGGCTCGTGCTGCACACGCCGCTGATGTGGCGCGACAAGGCGCAGACCTTCGCCCTGGCGAAGGAGCTCGGCGGCGCCCCCCTGCTCGAACTGGTGGTCGAGGAGACGCATAGCTGCTATCTCGGCGACCGCAGCAAGCGCCACCCCTGGGGCTATGGCTGCGGCCATTGCCCGGCATGCGACTTGCGAGCCAGGGGCTTTGCGGCTTATCAGGCCGCGCCGGACGACAGCGGACCTAGAGGCTGTTAGTGACCATGACGATTGATCGGCAGCGCCAGATCGAGGGCTACGTCGCCCTCGCCCTCTTCACCCTGACAATCCCGCTCGCCAATTGGATGATCGGGAATGTCGGCACGGTCTGCGTGCCCGACGGCCCCTGCCTCGTGCCCGTCGCGCCCGGCATCAAGGCGCCGAGCGGCGTGCTGATGGTCGGGCTCGCGCTCGTGCTGCGCGATATCGTCCAGCGCCGCCTCGGCCCGTTCGCCGGCCTCGGCGCGATCGCGATCGGCACGCTGATTTCGGGCATGCTGGCGCCGCCCGCCATCGTCCTGGCTTCGACCGCGGCCTTCCTGCTCTCCGAACTCGCCGATTTCGCCGTCTATACCCCGCTGCAGCGCCGCCATTTCGTCGCGGCCATCGCGGCCTCCAGCGTGCTCGGCCTTGTCGTCGACAGCTTCGTCTTCCTCTGGCTCGCCTTCGGCAGCCTCGACTTCCTCTCCGGACAGATCATCGGCAAGGCCTGGATGGTGCTGCTGGCGCTGCCGCTGATGCATCTGCTGCGCCGGCGTGACGAGCGGATCGGGCTCTCTCCCGCCTGAGCCGACCGCTCGCATTCGGTTTCTTAAGCAATCGCGGTCATCTTGCCCGCCTGAAGATCAGAAAGCCGACAATTCGACCTAAGCGGGAAACGGCGGTTTCATGCCCCAGCGGCATGATCGTTCCTCCCGTTCCGCCGAGAGCCCCTATGCGCCGTCCCGATTCCGTCGAGCGTCTGCAATCCCTGCAAAACGCCATCCTGGAATCGATCGCGCGCGGTGAGGAACTGGCGGCGATCATGACCGTGCTCTGCGAGCGGGTCGAGGCGCTCGCTCCTGGCGTGGTCTGCTCGGTCGTCACCATCGACGAGGATTTCCGGCTGCGGCCGCTCGCAGCGCCGAGCCTGCCGCAGGCTTATGGCGAAGCGGTCAATGGCATCGCGATCGGCCCGCATGTCGGCTCCTGCGGGACGGCGATCTATCGCAAGAGCCCGGTCGAGGTGACCGACATCGCCACCGACCCGCATTGGGAAGGCTATCGCGACCTCGTGCTGCCGCTCGGGCTTCGCGCCTGCTGGTCGAGCCCGATCGCGGCGCGCGACGGCCGCGTCGTCGGCAGCTTCGCCTTCTATTATCGCGATCCGCGCGGGCCCACGCCGTTCGAGCGCCGGATCGTCGAGACCTGCGTGCATCTCTGCGCCATCGCGATCGAGCACGAGGAGGTGAAGACCCGCAATCATCGCCTCGCCTATTTCGACACGCTGACCGGCCTGCCGAACCGGGCCCGCTTCAACGAGGCGATCGGCCAGGCGACGCGCCGGACCTCGTCGCGCTTCGGCCTCATCCTGATTGACATCGACCATCTCAAGGCGGTCAACGACACCATGGGCCATCCGGTCGGCGACCGGCTGATCGAGGCCGTCGGCGCCCGGCTCGCCGAGGTAACGCCGGACGGGACCGCCTTCCGGATCGGCGGCGACGAATTCGCAGTTCTCGTGCCCGCCTGCGACAAGGCCGGACAGTTGCGCGGTGTCGCCAGCGCGATCCTTGCAGCGATGCAGACGCCGATCGACAGCGAGGGAACCAGCATCGTCCCCAGCGTCACCCTCGGCGGCGCCATTGCCGGAGAAGACGGCGCTGACAGCGTCACCCTGCGCCAGAACGCCGATTTCGCGCTCTACCATGCCAAGGAAACGCGGCGCGGCGGCTATGTCCGCTTCAAGAGCGGCCTGCGGACCTCGATGACCCGCCGGATCCAGACCATCCGCGCCGTCGACGACGCTTTGAGCGGCGGCCAGTTGATCCCCTACTACCAGCCGATCATCCGGCTCGAGAGCGGCGAGATCCGCGGCATGGAGGCGCTGGCGCGCCTGCGTCTCGACGACGGGCGGGTGGTGGCTGCCGGCGAGTTTCAGGACGCCCTGCTCGACCCCAAGCTCGCCTATCGCATCTCCAACCAGATGTTGGCGGCGATCGCGGCCGACATGGCGCAATGGCGGCGCGAGGGCCTCCCGATCCCCTATGTGGGCCTCAACGTCACCTCGGCCGACTTCCAGAAGGGCGACCTCGTCCAGCGCCTCGTCCGGGCGTTCGAGCGGGCGCAGGTACCGCTCGATCACCTCGTTGTCGAGATCACCGAACAGGTGATCATGGGCGGGCGCCGTGACGGCGTCGCGCGCACGATGGAGAGCTTGCGCGAGCGCGGCATCCTGGTTGCGCTCGACGATTTCGGCACCGGCTTCGCCTCGCTCACCCATCTGCTCGACTTCCCGGTCGACACGATCAAGATCGACAAGTCCTTCGTCGCCGGCATCGAGGGCGGAACCCGCAGCGGCGCGATCGTCGAGGCTCTGATCGCCATCGCCACCCGGCTCGGCATGCGGATCGTGGCCGAGGGCATCGAGAACGAGGGCCAGGCCCGACGCCTGGCCGGATTGGGCTGTGGTCTCGGCCAAGGCTATCACTTTTCGCGGCCGATGCCGGCAGAGGCGGTCCCCGCCTTCGTCGGCAGTTTCAGCCGCGCGGCTCCGGGATCATTGTCGCGCCCGGCCGCGACCGCCGCCTGAAATCAGGCTGCGGACTTGAGATTGTCCCCGGTTTCGCCTATGAGCCTGCCTGCGCCCCACTGACACCCTTGGAGGCAGGGGCGCGAACCGCAATGGCCGCCTTAGGCGGCCATGTCTTTTAAGAGCTTAAGGACCATACACATGACCGCCATGAAGCAGATCCAGGCTTCGGCGCGCGCTCAGGTCGGCAAGGGGGCCGCCCGGGCAGTTCGTCGCCAGGGCCTCACTCCCGCCGTGATCTATGGTGCGGGCGAAGCGCCCGCCGCCATCGCGCTCGATGCCAACAAGACCCGCCAGATGATCTACGCTGGTCACTTCCTGACCACGCTGTTCGAGATCGACGTCGACGGCAAGAAGACGCGCGCCATTCCGCGCGACTACCAGCTCGACCCGGTCAAGGATTTCCCGATTCATGTCGACTTCCTGCGCGTCGCCGCCGGCCAGACCATCAAGGTCGAGGTTCCGCTGCACGTCGTCGGCCAGGAGCAGTCGCCGGGCCTGAAGAACGGCGGCGCCCTGCAGATCGTCGAGCACTCGCTCGAGATCGAAGTCGCTCCCGAGAGCATCCCCGAGTTCATCGAGGTCTCGGTCGCTGGCCTCGAAGTCGGTGACACGCTGCACGTCGACGCGCTGAAGCTGCCGGCCGGCGTCAGCCTGACCTCGACCAAGGACCTGACCCTGGTCACGATCATCCCGCCGACGGTCGAGGCTGAAGAGCCTGCCGCCGCCGAGGTCGAAGCCGAAGCCGCCAAGGCCTGAGCCGGCGCTCCTTCGGGGCCATGCTTGCAGACGGCCGGGCATGCCCGGCCGTTTTGCTATGACAACCGCTGCGGAACCGAACGATGCTGATCTTCGCAGGCCTCGGCAATCCCGGCCAACGCTATGCCCGCAACCGCCACAATATCGGCTTCATGGCCGTGGCCGCGATCGCCCGCGCCTGCAACGCCTCGCCCTGGCGCAGCCGTTTCCAGGCTTACGCCTGCGAGGCGACGATCGGCGGCGAAAAGGCGCTGCTGCTGTTGCCGCAGACCTATATGAACGAGTCCGGCCGCGCGATCGGCGAAGCTGCGCGCTTCTTCAAGGCCGCCCCCGCCGACGTCATCGTCTTCCATGACGAACTCGACCTGGCCCCGGCCAAACTGCGCGTGAAGCTCGGCGGCGGCAATGCCGGCCATAACGGCCTGCGCTCGACCACTGCCGCGATCGGCAACGACTACCGCCGGGTGCGGATGGGCATTGGCCATCCCGGCGACAAGGCGCTCGTCCACGCCTATGTGCTCAACGACTTCGGCAAGGCCGAGGAGCCCTGGGTCGAGGACCTCTGCACCGCCTGCGCCGACAACGCCGCCCTGCTCGCCGCCCACGAGGATGCTGCCTTCCAGAACAAGGTCCACCTGTTCATGGAGGCGCGCGGCCACGGCGCGGTGAAGCGCCTCGGCGAGAAGGCCGAATAGCGTCTTCTAAAGCGGCAGCTGAGCCCCTGCCCTGGCAATCGTCACCCGGTTGCTCGACAGGCTGCCATCGGCCTGCCGGCTCGCGGTCAGCGCAACCTGCGCGCCCGCGACGAGATCGGCAGCCTGCGCCGGCGCGGCCATGATGATGTTGGCTTCGGGTGTGATCGCGATCGTCTGCTCGCCACCCGGATAAGTCAGGGTGACGCTGCTGCCGTCGACGCGCGAGACCGTCTCGGCCACCGTCGCGTTCGTCATCGTCGCCTCCGGCAGCACGCCCCAGGGCCGGTGCCCCTCGCCCGTGCCGCGCATCGCCTCTGGGAAGATGAAGACCTGCACAGCCGACAGCCCTCCCCCGGGCAACATGCGGGCGCCCACCCCGATGAAGCTGCCGTTCTTGATGTCCGCCGTTGCGGCCTTGATCACGGCGCCGACCGAATAGTTCGGCGCAAGCGCGATCGTCGTCGTGCCCTCCTGGGTCTTGACCGTCAGCGACTGGCCGTCGAGGCGCTCGACCGTGCCGCGTATGCGGGTCTGAGGCGCCTGCGATTGCGCCTGTGCTCCGGCTGCGAAGAGCGTGACGAGGCCGATCAGGGCAAGCGAGGCAAGGCGCATGGGGCAGCTCCGGGAACCGGTCTTTTTCCGTCGCGCCACTCGTGCGCGCTCGGCAATGGCGCCGCCATGCACGTTCGCGTGATCCGCGACGCGACCCGCCATCTTGTCTTTTGCTGCTCCGCACCCAATAAGGCCGGGGAGAACCGAGATATCCTTCCGCGGCCGCCGCAGCCGGCCCGCGATGCACTGGACGAGCAAAGCATGGGCTTCAAATGCGGTATCGTCGGCCTGCCGAATGTCGGCAAGTCGACCCTCTTCAACGCGCTGACGCAGACCGCGGCAGCGCAGGCGGCGAACTACCCGTTCTGCACCATCGAGCCGAACGTCGGCGACGTCGCCGTGCCCGACGAGCGGCTGGAGAAGCTCGCCGCCATCGCGGGCTCGAAGGAGATCATCCCGACCCGGCTGACCTTCGTCGACATCGCCGGCCTGGTGCGCGGCGCCTCCAAGGGCGAGGGCCTCGGCAACCAGTTCCTCGCCAATATCCGCGAATGCGACGCCATCGCCCATGTCGTGCGCTGCTTCGAGGACAGCGACATCACCCATGTCGAGGGTAAGATCGCCCCGATCGCCGACATCGAGACGATCGAGACCGAGTTGATGCTCGCCGACCTCGAAAGCCTTGAGAAGCGCGTCCTGCCGCTGGAGAAGAAGGCCAAGTCCGGCGACAAGGAGGCCAAGGAAGCCGCCGACCTGATGAACCGCTGCCTCGTGCTCCTGCGCGAGGGCAAGCCGGCTCGCCTCGTCCAGGTCGCGCCCGAGGAGCGCCGCGCCTTCGAGATGCTCGGCCTGCTCTCCTCCAAGCCCGTGCTCTATGTCTGCAATGTCGAGGAAGCCAGCGCCGACAAGGGCAACGGCTTCTCCGAGCAGGTCAAGGCGCGCGCCGCCGAGGAAGGCGCGGTCGCCGTCGTCGTCTCCGCCAAGATCGAGAGCGAGATCGCGGTTCTGCCGGCCGCCGACCAGAAGGACTATCTCGAAGCCGTCGGCCTCGACGAGCCAGGCCTCAACCGGGTGATCCGCGCCGGCTACGCCCTGCTCAATCTCGTCACCTATTTCACCGTCGGTCCGAAGGAGGCCCGCGCCTGGACGATCGAGAAGGGCACCAAGGGGCCGCAGGCCGCCGGCGTGATCCATACCGATTTCGAGAAGGGCTATATCCGCGCCGAGACCATCGCCTATGACGACTATGTCGCCAACAAGGGCGAGAGCGGCGCGCGCGAAGCCGGCAAATTCCGGCTCGAAGGCAAGGAATACGTCGTCGCCGACGGCGACGTGCTGCATTTCCGCTTCGCCAACTGAGCCTCGGACGCCGGAGCGGAATCCGCTCCGGCGCCATGTGCGGTAGGCATTCGGAGCTTGCGCGTTTTCCACTCGCTCGCCGGCGGTCTCCCGCGCAGGATATGCGCCCGATCAAGGAGATGGACTAGCGATGCTCTACTTCGAGGACTTCGTCCCAGGCTCGGTCAACGAGTACGGCTCGCTTGCCGTCTCACAGGACGACATCCTCGCTTTCGCCGGTCGTTTCGACGCGCAGGATTTCCATATCGATCCCGACAAGGCCAAGGCGAGCTTCGTCGGCACCTTGATCGGCTCCGGCTGGCACAGCTGCGCCTTGCTGATGCGGCTCGCCGCGGAGGCCTTCTTCCTCGACTCGACCTCGATGGGCTCGCCGGGTGTCGAGGAGGTCAAATGGCTGCGGCCGGTCAAGCCCGGCGACACGCTGCGCCTGCGCTGGACCGTCGCCGAGACCAAGGAATCGCGCTCGCGACCCGAGATGGGGCTGGTGAAGTTCCGCTTCGAGCTGCTGAACCAGCGCGGCGAGCCGGTGGTCGAGCAGAACAACTGGGTGATGTTCGGCCGCCGCGGCTCCGGCTTCGAGGCGGCACGCGGCGACTGGCTGGCGCACTCCGCCAGCTACGAACCGCCGCAGCTGACCACCAGCGTCGAGGCGCCCACAAAGCCGACCGCTTCTCCGCGCTATTTCGACGAGCTCGCGATCGGCGACAGCTACGAGCTCGGCAGCCTCGTCTTCACGCCGCAGGAGATCGTCGCCTTCGCCCGTTCCTTCGACCCGCAACCCTTCCACATGGACGAGGAGGCGGCGCGCAAGAGCTCCTTCGGCAGCCTCTGCGCTTCCGGCTGGCATACGGCGGCCGGCTGGATGGCGGCGATGGTCAGCCACCGCCGCCGGCAGGAGGCCATGCTCGCCCCAAGCGCAGCCCCAAGGCTCGGCCCCTCGTCCGGCTTCAAGAACCTGCGCTGGCTGAAGCCGGTCTATGCCGGCGACCGCATCACCTATCACTCGGCCGTCGCCGACAAGCGCCCGAGCTTCTCGCGGCCGGACTGGGGCCTGTTCTTCCATCACAACACCGGCGTCAACCAGAAGGGCGAGACGGTGCTGAGCTTCGAGGGCTGCGTCTTCCTCGAACGCAAGCGCTGATCACACGGCGACGCGCCGCGCCGCCGCTGGCGGGCTCGCCAGTTCGATGCGGTCTCGGCCGTTGCGCTTGGCGGCGTAAAGCGCGGTGTCGGCCCCGGCATGGAGGCTGGTGCCGTCCAGCGGCCCCTTCCCGGCACACAGGCCGATCGAGACGGTCACTCCCGTCAATTCGTCATGAAGCAGGCGCCAGGGCACGCGCCGCAAGGCGCGGCGGATGGTCGTCGCCACCTCCTTCGCAACCTCGATCGACGCGTCGCCGAGGAGGATGCCGAACTCCTCGCCGCCGATCCGCGCCACCAGCGCCGAGGCCGAGGTGACCTGGGCGGCGATAACCTCGGCGATCGCCTTGAGGCAGGCGTCCCCGACGAGATGGCCGAAGCGGTCGTTGATCGTCTTGAAATGATCGACATCGATCATCATCAGCGCCAGCGGCTCAGCCCGGGCGGCGGCATCGGCGAGCCGCGTGACGAAGCGGCGGCGATTGGCGAGGCCGGTCAGGCCGTCGGTTTCCGCCAGCTCCGCCAGCGCCGCATTGGCCCGGCGCAGCGCCTCCTGCGCGTCCAGCAGTTCCATCTGCTGGCGCTTGGTGACGGTGATGTCGGCATGGGTGAAGAAGCTGACGCCGCCCTTGCTATGGCGCGCGATCAGCCGGAGCCAGCGCTGGCCCGGCAATTCGATCTCGAAGGGCACGCCGTCATAGCGCAGGCCGTTGCTGATCGCCGCGCGCCAGGCGCCCGTGGGCGAGGCGCCGCGCCAGCACCAGGAAATGATCTCGTCGAGCGTACGTCCGACGACCGGCACACCGCGCGGCATGTCGTAGAGCCGCCGAAAGGCGTCGTTCGCCGCGACCACCCGTTGCTTCGCATCGAGGATGGTGGCGCCGTCCGGGATGAAGCGCAGCGCGTCCATGACCGGCAGCACCAGTTCGGGCGCCGTCTCGGCAGGCGTCTCGACATCGAGCGTCTGCCACATCCGCACGCGGCCGCCATCCGGGGCTCGCAACGAGGAGGCCCGCAGCTTGCGGCCGTTATGGATGAATTCGAAGGGCTGCGTCTGGTTCCCGTGGCGTGTCACGCCTTCGGCGACATGCCGGTTGATCTCCGGCATCTCCTCGGGCGAGAGGCGGCGCTGATAGAAGCGCAGGAGATTGTCGGCATAGGGCTCGCCGACATAGATCTCGCCGACATCCTCGGGGAAGATCTGCAGGAAGGTCTGGTTCCAGCAGAGCGCCCGCATCTCGCCATCGTACTCGCAAACGCCGATACCGAGGGCGTCAAGCGAGTCGAGCAGATAGCGCGAGAGCTTCATCCGGCTCTCAATAGAGGAGAGCCGTTAACAACCGGTGAGATCAGTTCCGCAGAGTCACCCGGCCGAAAACGAGTGCACGCCGGTTATCTCCCGGCCAGTCACCAGGATCAGCCGACCTTGCCGTATCCTGCGAATTTCGCCGAGACGCGCTCCATCTCGGCCTCGTCGAGGATCACTGGCTCAAGCCCCGAAGCGAGCAGATCGAGATACTGCCCGGCGAGGTTCTCGACCTCGGCGACGATGGTGTGCGCCCCCGCCAGGCTCGCGCCCAGCGCGATCACGCCGTGATTGGCGAGCAGCACCGCCTTGCGTCCCTCCAGCGCCCTGACCGCATTCTCCGCCAGCTCCGGCGAGCCGAAGGTGGCGTAGTCGGCGCAGCGCACATCGGAGCCACCGCAGAGCGCGATCATGTAGTGGAAGGCCGGAATCCCGCGCCGCGCGCAGGACAGCGCCGTGGCGCGCGGCGAATGCGTGTGGACGATCGCCTGCGCATCCGGGCGCGCCTTGTAGATCGCGACATGGAACGGCCATTCGGACGAGGGCTTGCGGCTGCCGCTCAGGACCGCTCCGTCGAGGGCAAGATGGATCAGATCCTCCGGCTTGGTCCGCGCATAGGGCAGCCCCGACGGCGTGATCAGGAAGCCGTCGCCGAAGCGCGCCGAGACATTGCCGGATTTCGACGGGCAGAAGCCGGCCTTGTCGATCGCCTGCGCGACCGCGACGATCTCCTCGCGCAACGCCTGTTCACTCATGCCGCCACACCACTCGTCATCTCGGGAAAAAGGCTCGCCAGCCCCTCGAGGCTCGCCGGCGCGATGCCGCGCTCGGTGATCAGGCCAGTGACGAGCCGCGCCGGCGTCACGTCGAAGGCCGGATTGCAGGCCGGGCTGCCGGGCGCCGCGACCTGGAAGAAGCCGGTGCGGCCATCCTCAGCCTGACCGAAAAGATGCGTGACCTCACGCTGGCTGCGCTCCTCGATCGGGATGTCCTTCAGCCCGTCGGCAAGCGTCCAGTCGATCGTCGGCGAGGGCAGCGCCACATAGAACGGCACGCCATTGTCCCTGGCCGCCAGCGCCTTGAGATAGGTGCCGATCTTGTTGGCGACATCGCCGGTCGCAGTCGTCCGGTCGGTGCCGACGATCACCATGTCGACCTGGCCATGCTGCATCAGATGGCCGCCGGCATTGTCGACGATCACCGCATGCGGCACGCCATGGCTGCCGAGCTCATAAGCCGTCAGCGCCGCCCCCTGGTTGCGCGGCCGCGTCTCGTCGACCCAGACATGGACGGGAATGCCGGCGTCATGCGCCAGATAGATCGGCGCCAGCGCCGTGCCCCAGTCGACCGTGGCGAGCCAGCCGGCATTGCAATGGGTCAGGATGTTGACCGGCGCACCCGCCGGCTTCCTCGCCGCGATCTCCCGGATCACCTTGAGCCCATGCTCGCCGATGGCATGGCAGAGCGCGACATCCTCGTCGCAGATCGCGCCCGCCTCGGCATAGGCAGCCGCGACCCGCTCGGCTTGCGGCAGGTCGATCAGCCGCTTGCGCATCCTTGTCAGCGCCCAGTGCAGGTTGACCGCCGTCGGCCGCGTCGCGCCCAGCAAGGCCAGCGCCTGCTCCAACGCCGCATCGGAGGCATCGACCCGCAGGGCGAGCGCCACGCCATAGGCCGCGGTCGCGCCGATCAGGGGCGCACCGCGCACGGTCATGTGGCGGATCGCATGCGCCGCCTCGTCGGCAGTCGAAAGCCTCACCGTCTCGAAATGGAAGGGCAGCCGCGTCTGGTCGATGACACGGACACCCAAGCCGTCCTCGTCGAGCCAGATCGTGCGGTAGTGCCGTCCGTGGATCTTCATGGCCTCAATGCCCGGCGAAGGAGACCAGCGTGCGCACCGGCACGCCGAGCCGCCTGATCTTGTCGGCGCCGCCGAGCTCCGGCAGGTCGATGATGAAGCAGGCGGCGACGACCTCGGCCCCGAGCGAGGAGAGCAGCTTCACCGCCGCCTCCGCCGTGCCACCGGTCGCGACGAGGTCGTCGACCAGGAGGACGCGCTCGCCGCGCGAGACCGCATCCTTGTGCACCTCGATCTCGTTGTCGCCATATTCGAGCGAATAGGGCATGCCGACCGTCTCGTGCGGCAGCTTGCCCTTCTTGCGCACCGGCACGAAGCCGGCCGAGAGCTGATGCGCCACGGCGCCGCCGAGGATGAAACCCCGCGCCTCGATGCCGGCGATCTTGGCGATCTTCAAGCCGGCGAAGGGCTGCACCAGCTCGTCAACGGCGCGGCGGAAGGCGCGGGCGTCGCCGAGCAGGGTGGTGATGTCGCGGAACTGGATTCCGGGCGCCGGATAATCGGGGATCGTCCGGATCGCATTCTTCAGATCGTCGAGTGCGCTGCGGTCCATGACAAAACATCCATCGGCTGAGGCGGCTCCTCTTAACCCGAGGTGCCCGCTCCGGGAAAGCCGGCGCAGTGTCAGCCTTGCGCCGTCAGCACCCGGCCCGCCACCGCGTCGAGCTTGGCGACGAGCTTGGGATCGCGGTGCTCCGGCGCCGTGACGATGGCGAAGTCGAGGGCGTTATGCGATCCGGCCGGGCAAGGTTCCCGCTCGCGCGGGAAATCGGCGGCGAGCCGCGCCACCAGCCGGCGTGCCTTGTCGGCATTGGCGTGCAGCACGGCGATCACCGCGGCGACGTCGACCGCCCCGTGCTCCTCGTGCCAGCAGTCGTAGTCAGTGACCATGGCGACGGTGGCGTAGGTGATCTCGGCCTCGCGCGCGAGCTTGGCCTCCGGCATCGCCGTCATGCCGATCAGGTCGTAGCCGAGGCCCTTATAGGTCAGCGATTCCGCCAGGGTCGAGAATTGCGGGCCTTCCATGGTGACGAGCGTGCCGCCCTTGACGAAGGGCAGATCCTCCGCCGTGGCCGCAGCCGCGATCCGCTCCTGCAGGGCCGGCCCGACCGGATGCGCCACCGAGACATGGGCGACGCAGCCCTTGCCGAAGAAGGAGCTGGCGCGGCCGGCGGTGCGGTCGACAAACTGGTCGACCAGCACGAACAGGCCGGGATAGAGCTCGGCCTTGTAGGAGCCGCAGGCCGAGAGCGAGACGAGGTCGGTCACCCCTGCCCGCTTCAGCACGTCGATATTGGCGCGGTAATTGATCTCCGAGGGCGGTATCGCATGGCCGCGGCCATGGCGCGGCAGGAAGACGATCTTCGTCTCTCCCATCCGCCCGATCCGGAGCACGTCGGAGGGTTCGCCCCAGGGGCTTTCGATCCGCTCCTCGCGCAGATCGGTCAGGCCCGGCAGGTCGTAAATGCCGGAGCCGCCGATGATGCCAAGAACCGCTTCAGCCATGCCTCAGTCTCCGATGATTGCCGGATAAGGATCGAGATTCGTGACAGCCGTAACACGGCGGCGCACGCGATCGAATGCGGCCGACTCGAATACAGCCCGCAAATGAAAAAGGGCCCCGTCTCCGGGGCCCTTTCCAACTCAGGTCTCGCTCAGTGCGCCGAAGCGTGGTCGGGCAGGCGCGCCCAGATCTTCTTCTTGGTGAAGTAGAGCAGGCCGGCGAAGAGCGCGAGGAAGATCATCACCTGGAAGCCCAGGCGCTTGCGCGCCTCGAGATGCGGCTCCGCCATCCAGACCATGAAGGCGGCGACGTCCTTGGCGTACTGCTCGACCGTCTCCGGCACCGGCGACTTGCCGTCCGGCCCCTTCGGGTACTCGACCTGGCCATCGCTCAGCGGCTTCGGCATCGCGATCAGGTGACCGGGCATGAAGTTGTTGTAGTTCTGCCCCGGCAACAGCGTGACGCCCGCCGGCGGGTCACGGTAGCCGGTCAGGAGCGCGACGATATAGTCAGGCCCCTGCTCCTGGTACTGGGTGAAGATGTCGAAGACGAACTTCGGGAAGCCGCGCTCATAGGTGCGCGCCTTGGCGAGCATGTCGATCGGCGGCGGGTAGGCGCCGCCATTGGCGGCGCGGGCCGCCTGCTCGTTCGCGAACGGCGCCGGGAAGGCGTCGGCCGGACGACCGGGGCGCTCGAACATCTCGCCCGAATCGTTCGGGCCGTCCTTGATGTTGGTGTAGCTCGCGGCCAGCGCCGCGACCTGCGAGGGCGTGAAGCCGGGACCGCCCGGCTCCGCCAGGTTGCGGAAGCGGATCAGGCTCATCGCGTGGCAGTTGGCGCAGACTTCCTTGGCGACCTTGAAGCCGCGCTGCAGCTGCGCCCGATCGAACTTGCCGAACGGGCCGGAGAACGACCAGCTCTGCGCCGGCGGCTTCGGCGCGCCTTCGGCGGCCAGGGCCGGTGAGGCGGCAGCAATCGCAAGGCCGGTGACGAGGCCAGCGAGCGACAGGCGGAGGGACATCTTGCTCATGGTCTCGTTCAGCCCTTGGCCTGCGGTTCCGAAGCGGTGGCGTGGCCGAGGCGAGCGCCCGAGCCGCCGAGCACCGAGTCGGCGATGGAGGTCGGCAGCGGGGCCGGCCGTTCGAAGATGCCGATCAGCGCCAGCGCCAGGAAGAAGCCGAAATACAGCACCGTCAGGATACGCGAGATCGTCACATAGGGCTCGTCGGCGGGCATGGCGCCGAGATAGCCGAGGCCGATGCAGACCAGGACGAACATCCAGAAGAACTGGCGCGCGATCGGCCGGTAGGTCATCGACTTGACCTTGGAGGTGTCGATCCAGGGCAGGAAGGCGAGGATCACGATGGCGCCGCCCATGGCGAGCACGCCGCCGAGCTTGTCGGGGATGGCGCGCAGGATCGCGTAGAACGGCAGGAAATACCATTCCGGCACGATGTGGGCAGGCGTCGAAGCCGGATTCGCCGGGATGTAGTTGTCGGCGTGGCCCATGAAGTTCGGCTGGTAGAAGACGAACCAGGCGAAGACCAGCATGAAGCAGACCATGCCGAACAAGTCCTTGATCGTCGCATAGGGCGTGAAGGGAACGGTGTCCTTCTTGACGTCCTTCACCTCGACGCCGGTCGGGTTGTTCTGGCCGACATGGTGCAGCGCCCAGATGTGCAGGACGACGACGCCCGCAATCATGAACGGCAGCAGGAAGTGCAGCGAGAAGAAGCGGTTCAGCGTCGGGTTGTCGACCGAGTAGCCGCCCCACAGGAAGGTGACGATCGTCTCGCCGATCACGGGCAGCGCCGAGAACAGGTTGGTGATGACGGTCGCGCCCCAGAAGGACATCTGGCCCCAGGGCAGCACGTAGCCCATGAACGCCGTGGCCATCATCAGGAGGAAGATGATGACGCCGAGGATCCACAGCACTTCGCGCGGCGCCTTGTACGAGCCGTAGTACATGCCGCGGAAGATGTGGACGTAGACCGCCACGAAGAACATCGAGGCGCCGTTGGAGTGCAGATAGCGCAGCAGCCAGCCGAAGTTCACGTCGCGCATAATGTGCTCGACGGAGTTGAACGCCATCGTCGCGTTCGGCGTGTAGTGCATGGCGAGGATCACGCCGGTGATGATCTGCGCCACCAGCATGAACACCAGGATGCCGCCGAAGGTCCACAGCAGGTTGAGGTTGCGCGGCACCGGATAGGAAACAGCCGAATCGTGCATCAGCCGCACGATCGGCAGGCGCGCATCGAGCCAGCGCTCGATCCCCGTCTTCGGTTGGTAGGTGCTGTGACCGCTCATGCTCGCCTCAAGCTCTCTCAATTCCGCTCGATGCCGTCCTCGCCTTCAGGAGGCTCAGCCGATCTTGATCTTGGTGTCCGCGGTGAACGCGTAGGGCGGCACCGGCAGGTTCAGCGGCGCGGGACCCTTGCGGATGCGGCCGGAGGAATCGTAGTGCGAGCCGTGGCAGGGGCAGAACCAGCCATCGAACTCGCCTTTCGGCTCGCCAGCGGCGTTGCCGAGCGGCACGCAGCCGAGATGGGTGCAGTTGCCGTAGACGACGAGATAGCGCTCGTGGCCGGCCTTGGTGCGCTGTTCGTCGGTCTGCGGATCGCGCAGCGTCGCGACATCGACGGCCTTGGCCTCGTCGATCTCCTTCTTGGTGCGGTTGCGCACGAAGATCAGCTTGCCGCGCCAGAACAGCTTGATCGCCTGGCCTTCCGCGATCGGGGTCAGGTCGAGTTCGATCGGGGCGCCGGCGGCGACGACCTGCGCGTCGGGGGCGAGCTGGCCGACCAGCGGAACGAGAAGCGCGGCGGCGCCGACAGCGCCGAAAGCGCCGGTCGTCAGCATCAGGAAGTCGCGGCGGGTGGGTTCGGTGCCTGTCGTATCGGTCGCGTGCGCCACGATCCAGTTCCCTGCTCGGCTGCCGGCTTGGCCGGCTTAAACAAATCAAGCGCCCTCACAGGGGCGCGGGCGCAAAACCGCCTTTCGGCGGCATCTCGCCTGCGCGCTCTTTGGCATGCAGTTTTGACGAAGTCTACTGTCGCGCGTGCCGCAGCCCACTGCATCGCAGCAATGCCGCCGTGCAGTTGGCTCAGGCCGGAATCCGCTCGCTGTCGGCGAGCGCCAGGAAGCCGCCCGACTGCCGGGCCCACAGGCGGGCATAGAGCCCGCCGCGCCGCACCAGCTCGTCATGGCTGCCCATGTCGACGATCCGGCCCTTGTCGAGCACGATCAGCCGGTCGAGCGCGGCGATGGTCGAAAGCCGGTGCGCGATCGCGATCACGGTCTTTCCTTCCATCAATGTGGAAAGCTGCGCCTGGATCTCGGCCTCCACCTCCGAATCGAGCGCCGACGTCGCCTCGTCGAGGATCAGGATCGGCGCGTCCTTGAGCAGGACGCGGGCGATGGCGATGCGCTGGCGCTGGCCGCCGGAGAGCTTCACGCCCCGCTCGCCGACGCGCGAATCGAAGCCCTGGCGCCCGTCCTGGTCGCTGAGGCCGAGAACGAAGTCATGCGCTGCGGCCCGCTTGGCCGCGGCTGCGATCTCGTCCTGCGTCGCGCCGATCCGGCCATAGGCGATGTTGTCGCCGATCGAGCGGTGCAGCAGCGAATTGTCCTGCGTGACCATGCCGATCTGGCTGCGCAGCGATTCCTGCGTGACATGGGCGATGTCCTGCCCGTCGATCAGGATCCGGCCGGAATCGAGCGGATAGAGCCGCAGTAGCAGGTTGACCAGCGTCGACTTGCCCGCTCCCGAGGGACCGACCAGGCCGACCTTCTCGCCGGGCTTGATCTCGAGGTCGAGATTCTGGAACAACCCCTGCGGCTTGCCGTAGTTGAAGCGGACATGCTCGAAGCGCACCCCGCCCTGCACCACCTGGAGCGGCACAGCGTCGGCTGCATCCGGCAGGTCGTGCGGCTTGGCGATCGTCTCCATGCTTTCCTGCACCGAGCCGATATTCTCGAAGATGCCGCGGACCAGATGGATCAGCCAGCCCGACATCTGCACCAGGCGCAGCACCAGCCCGATCGCGGCGGCGACCGCGCCCGGCGTCATCTCGCCTTGGCTCCACAGGTGCAGGCAGAGCCAGGCCGTCGCCACGACCAGCAGGCTGTTCATCGTCTGCAGGATGACGCTGACGCCGGTGATCAGCCGCGACAGGTTGAGGAAGGAGGCGTTCCAGCGCGTCAACGAGTCGCGCACGGCCGAGCGCTCGGCATCGGCCCGGGCAAAGAGCTTGACCGTCAGAATGTTGGTGTAGGCATCGACGATGCGCCCGGTCGTGCTCGAACGCCCCAGCGAGTTCGCCTCCGAACGCTTCTTGGCGCGCGGCACGAAATAGATCAGCAGCGCGACATAGGCCGCGAGCCAGGCGATCACCGGCATGGCGAGCCAGACGCTGGTCGAACCGAAGAACCCGATCGCGACCGAGGCGAAGATCAGCGCGTACCAGAGATCGTCGATCACCTCGATCGTGGCGCCGCGGATCGCCTGCCCGGCCTGGATCACCCGCGACGACAGGCGGCCGGCGAAATCGTTCTGGAAATAGGAGAGCGCGTGGCCGAGCGTGTAGACATGGTTGCGCCAGCGGATCTGGTTGGTGATCTGCGGCACCACCACCTGGTCGACGATGGCGTGGTTGGCGAAATAGATCAGCGGCCGCGCCACGGTGACCACGAGTGCCGCGCCGATCAGCAGCCAGCCATGCTCGCTGAAGACCTGCTCGGGCGAGTTCTTGGTCAGGAGGTCGACGAACCAGCCGACCATCAGGTACATCGCCGCCTCGATCCCGGAAAAGCCGAGGCCAGTCAGCATGATCAGGGCCATCCAGCCCTTCACGTCCTTGATGTGGTGCCACATGAAGCGGAACACGCCGGTCGGCGGCGTCTGCCGCTCGTCGAAGGGCGCGAACACGTCGATGCGGCTTTCAAGGAAACGGAAGAGCGGAGCGAACATGGAGTTAGGGTGGCCCTCCTCGGGCTGCTGGCGATGACGACGCTTCGTTATATGGGTCCACTGCCAAATGAAGGCCAGAGCATGGCCGAGCTGGCGCTTGACGTGCGACCTGCGCCGGCAGCATGACGCCCGCCATGCTGCGCCTCGCCCTCTACCAGCCCGACATCCCGCAGAATGCCGGCACGATGATACGCTTGGCGGCCTGCCTCGGCATCGCCGTCGATATCGTCGAGCCGGCCGCCTTCGACGTCTCCGACCGCAATTTCCGCCGCTCCGGCATGGACTATATCGAGCGAGCGGCGGTGACGCGCCATGACAGCTTCCGCGCCTTCGAGGCCTGGCGGCGTGAGGCCGGCCATCGCCTCGTCCTGGCGGAGACCGACGGCGCTTGCGCCCATACGGACTTCGTTTTCCAGCCAGGCGACATCGTCATGGTCGGGCGCGAGAGCGCGGGCGTTCTCCCGGAGGTCTATGCTGCGGCCGATGCCAGCGTGCATATCCCGATGCGCCCGGATTTGCGCTCGCTCAATGTCGCCATGGCCGCGGCGATGGTAGTGGGCGAGGCATTGCGCCAGCTGCGCGCCTATCCGGAGCAGAAGCGTGAAGGGACATGAACAAGCGAGCGGCCCTCTTTCCGTCTCCCGGATGGGAGAAGGTGGCCCGGCAGGGCCGGATGAGGGCCTGCCGCCGAACCATGAGACGAGGACCGTGCCGCGGTCGGCGAACAGCCAAGGCGTCTGGCGGCGGTCCCCACCCCTGCCCCTCTCCGATCCGGGAGAGGGGTTCCCCGCGCCAAACCGGCACGGAACGAGACAAACCGATGAATGAGCAACAAGCACCCGCCCTTGTCCTTGCCGAAGCCCTGAAGCCGCGCGCAGCCGCCTGGTTCGAGAGCCTGCGCAATCGCATCTGCGCCGCTTTCGAAGAGATCGAGGACGAAGCGGCCGGCCCCTTCCCGCCCGAGACCGACAAGCCCGGCCGTTTCGTCCGCACGCCCTGGCAGCGCAGCAACCATGACGGCGCGCCGGGCGGCGGCGGCGTGATGGCGCTGATGTCCGGCCGCGTCTTCGAGAAGGTCGGCGTCCACGTCTCGACCGTGCATGGCAGCTTCCCCCCGGAATTCGCCGCGCAAATCCCGGGTGCGGCGGAAGACCCGCGCTTCCACGCCACCGGCATCTCGCTGATCGCCCATCCCTGGAACCCGCACGCGCCGACCGTGCACATGAACACCCGCTTCGTCGTAACGACCAAGCCCTGGTTCGGCGGCGGCGCCGACCTGACCCCGGTGCTCGACCGCAGGCGGCGCCAGGACGATGCCGATGCGCAGGCTTTCCATGCCGCGATGCGCGCCCCGTGCGAGGCCCATGCCGGCGTCGCCGACTACGGACGCTTCAAGGCCTGGTGCGACGAATATTTCCACCTGAAGCACCGCAACGAGCCGCGCGGCATCGGCGGCATCTTCTACGACTATGTCTGGTCGGGCGATCCGGAAGCCGACCTCGCCTTCACCAAATCCGTCGGCGAAGCTTTCCTCGACATCTACCCGCGCATCCTGCGCGGCAATCTGGCAACGCCCTGGACGGATGCCGAGCGCCATGAGCAGCAGGTCCGCCGCGGCCGCTATGTCGAGTTCAACCTGCTCTACGACCGCGGCACCATCTTCGGCCTGAAGACCGGCGGCAACGTCGCCTCGATCCTGTCCTCGATGCCGCCGACGGTAAGGTGGCCGTAGCGGCTCGTCACGCGCTGACGGCGCGAGCAACAATTGCCATCTGCTCATCCCGCCCAGCCGGGCAGCCGGCCTCGATCCAGGCCTCGCGCGCCACATCGAGCACCTGCCCGACTTTCGGGCCGGCATTGACGCCGAGCGCCAATACGTCCTTGCCGGTCGGCAGGAAGGACGGCGTCCGCGCCAGCTCGGCGATCAGCGCCTGGTTATCAGCCGATCTGTCGTCCGTCCCGAGTAGCGCCATCGCCCCCGCGACGGCATCGGCTCCGATGCGATGGGCCAGGCTGCGCAAGCGCGCGATCTCCGGCAGCGTCCCCTTCCCCGACAGCGCCTCCACCGCCGCAGCGATTCCGGAAACCCGCTCGAACTCGGCATTGGAGAGCCGCAGCCGCTCGCGCAGCCGGAGCGCGTCCTCGCTGACGGCAACTGCAAGCGCCGCCAGCCGGAAGGCCGGATAGACGCCCTCCGCCGGCCCATCGGCGATCGCAGCGAAGCGCGAGAGGCGGGGCACGCCGCCGATCACCGGCATCAGCAGGCCAGCGCCTGCCATCGTTTGCAGGGTTTCGGCGGCACGCGGCGCCGCGAGCAGCTTGCGAAGCTCCGCCCAGACCCGCTCGCGCGACAGCCCCTCCAGCCCGCTTCGTCCTGCGATGCAGGCATCGAGCGCCGCTCGATCGGGCTCGCCGACGCCGTAGCGCGCATGGAAACGGAAGAAGCGCAGGATGCGCAGATAGTCCTCGGCGATCCGCTCGCCCGCCACGCCGATGAAGCGCATCTTTCGCACCGAAAGATCTGCGAGTCCGTCGGCATAGTCGTGCAGCCCGCCCGCCGCATCGAGGCCGAGCGCGTTGATGGTGAAATCGCGCCGCAGCGCATCCTCGCGGAAGTCGCGGCCGAAAGCGACGACGGCATGGCGGCCATCGGTCTCGACATCGCGCCGGAGCGTCGTGACCTCGAAGGGGACGCCGTCGATCACCACGGTGACGGTGCCGTGCTCGACTCCGGTCGGCACGACCTTGAAGCCGGCGGCGCGCGCCCTGCGCATCGTCTCGTCCGGCAGGCAGGTCGTGGCGACGTCGATATCGGCGACCGGCTCGCCCAGCAGCGCATTGCGCACGGCGCCGCCGACGATGCGGGCTTCTTCCCCGTCCCGGTTCAGCGTGGAAAGAAGCGCGGCGACGTCGGCACGCGTCAGCAGCCCAGAAAGCCGTTCGCGCCCGACGCCGGTCATCGCTTCGGCCGGTCGTCGAACTCGCCGGGGACCAGCCTGCCGTTCTCGACATGCGGCGGCACGAACGGCCCGGTATGGCGTGGCGCGACCAGCCCGGCATAGATGAAGGAGCCGATGCCCAGCACGATCCCGGTCACCGACAGCCAGAACAGATGGCGGCTCCAGTGCTCGACATCGAACGGATTGCGCCGCCGGATCACGAGATAGCCCGCGAACAGGCAGAAGGGCAGGACGAAGAGCAGGAACTCCTCGATCAGCGTGCGCAGCATTCGGCGTAACCTTTTTAACCGGCGAGCCGCTCATAGAGATTGCGGATCATGCCGGCCGTCGCTCCCCAGATATAGCGATCGCCATGCGGCATCGCATAGTAGGTGCGATAGCGCCCGCGGAATTCGCGGCCATGGCGCTGGTGATTGGCCGGATCGAGCAGGAAGGCGAGCGGCGTCTCGAAGGCCTCGTCGACTTCATGCGGGTTGATCGTCAGCGCCAGCGGTGGCTCGACCAGCCCGACCACCGGCGTGACCCGGTAGCCAGTGCCGGTAAGATAGGCGTCGAGATAGCCGACCGCCCTGACCTTGCCGGGGGACAGTCCGACTTCTTCCTCCGCCTCGCGCAGCGCGGCGACCAGCGGCGACCCGTCCGTCGCGTCGATGCGCCCGCCGGGGAAGGCGATCTGCGCCGAATGGCTGCGTAGTGATGCGGCGCGCTGGGTCAGCAACACGGTCGGCTCACCAGGATGCAGCACGATCGGGATCAGCACGGCGGCCTCGACCGCACTCGCCTCGTTGGGGATATCGACCGGGTCGGACTGGAGATCGTGATCACCGCGTGGCCGGGCGATCAGGTCGCCATGGGCCGGCGGCTCTGGCCTCAAGGCGCGATGCAGCAGTGCTTCGAGCTCGCCGTCGTTCCAGAACGCCGTCTCGGCCAACCGCTTGGCAAGATGCTGCATCACAACCCCTCGATCTCGCTGGCCGGCGCGACGACGTGGAAGGCGCCTCCCGCAGCGACGCCGAACTGCGCCTGCCCGTCGATCTCGCTGATCTCGCCGAGCGCCAGGAGATCATAGGTCAGCGCCCGCGTGAGCCGGGCCCAGAGCCCGCGCCGGACATGCACATAGGGTTTCACACCCTCGTTCGCAGCCCTCTCGAAGCGCAAGAGATTGTCGGGGCCGACGGTGACGAGATCGTCGGTGCGGGTCCGGAAGGCGATGCTGCGCTGGTCGCCCTCGCCCTCCACCGCCATCTCGACCGCCTGCAGCGGCGCATCCTCGACCTTGATCCCGACCTTCTCGACCGGGGTCACGAGAAAATAATTGTCGCCTTCGCGCTTCAGCACCGAGGAAAACAGTTTCACCAGCGCCGGCCGGCCGATCGGCGTGCCCAGATAGAACCAGGTGCCATCGCTAGCGATGCGCATGTCGAGATCGCCGCAGAAGGGCGGATTCCAGCGCTCCACCGGCGGCAATCCGCGGACTGGACCGCTGCCGAGCGCGCTCAGCAGGCGATTCATCGCGCCCGCGGCCTCGTTCGTCGCCTCACCTCGCGCTTTCGTCATCGGCATGCCGGTTGCATCGCTCTCTCGCCTTGAACTCTACATAATCGTGAAGCGGACTGTTGTGCACCGCCGCTCTCGGGCCCTTGAGCATGCTCCCCGCGAGGGTCAGAGTTTGGAATCGGACAGGAAGGCCCGCGAGCGCGAGGCTGAAGGAGATCGCAATGGTGGCGCAAGCCCGTGATGCAAACGCCCCGATCAACCTCGACACTGGCGTGGTCGAGGCGGCGGAGGCGGCTCTCGCCGCCATCGGGGCCGCCCGCACCGAGATCGGCCAGGTCATCTTCGGCCAGCAGAAGGTCGTCGATCTCTCGCTGATCACCTTGCTCGCCGGCGGCCATGGCCTGCTCGTCGGCGTGCCCGGCCTTGCCAAGACCAAGCTGGTCGAGGCCATGGGCACCGTGCTCGGCCTCTCTGCAAGGCGCGTCCAGTTCACGCCCGATTTGATGCCGTCCGACATCCTCGGCTCAGAGGTGCTCGACGAGAGCGAGGGCGGCAAGCGCCATTTCCGCTTCATCAAGGGCCCGGTCTTCGCCCAGCTGTTGATGGCGGACGAGATCAACCGCGCCTCGCCGCGCACCCAGTCTGCCCTGCTGCAGGCGATGCAGGAGCACCACGTCACCGTCGCCGGCGAGCGTCATGACCTGCCCGCTCCCTTCCACGTCCTCGCCACCCAGAACCCGATCGAGCAGGAAGGCACCTATCCGCTGCCGGAAGCCCAGCTCGACCGCTTCCTTCTGGAGATCGATGTCGGCTATCCCGACCGCGAGGCCGAGCGCCGCATCCTGCTCGAAACCACCGGCGCGGCCGAGCACAAGCCGGTGCAGGCGATGACGGCCGAGACGCTGATGTCGACGCAGCGGCTGGTGCGCCGCCTGCCCGTCGGCGAGGCCGTGGTCGACGCGATCCTCGACCTCGTCCGCTCGGCCCGGCCGGGCGATGGCGAGAAGGCGATCACCGACAAGCTCGCCTGGGGCCCCGGCCCGCGCGCCAGCCAGGCGCTGACGCTCGCCTGCCGCGCCCGCGCCTTGGTCGAGGGCCGGCTCGCCCCCTCGGTCGACGACGTCGCCGCGCTCGCCGCTCCCGTGCTGAAGCATCGTATCGCATTGACCTTCGCCGCCCGCGCCGATGGCGAGACCGTCGAGGGCGTCGTCGCCAAGCTGGTGGAGCGTCTGGGTTGAGGGCATTCTGATGCTGCGCACCCGCGTCCTCGGCCAATCCGAGCGCCAGCCGGGCCAGCCGGTCCTCAAGGCGTCGCTCGATCTCGCCGCCCGCCTGCCCCGGCTGGTGCTGGAGGCGCGGCGGGTCTCGGCCAGCGTGCACGGCATCCATGGCCGCCGGCGCTCCGGCCCCGGCGAGACCTTCTGGCAGTACCGGCCGCTGGTCACCGGCGAGTCCGCCTCGCGCATCGACTGGCGCCGCTCCGCCCGCGACGGCCATCTCTTCGTCAGAGAGCGCGAATGGGAGGCCTCGCACGCGATTTGGCTCTGGATCGACCGCTCGGCCTCGATGGGCTTTTCCTCCTCGCTCGCCCAGGTCAGCAAGGTCGACCGCGCCTTGATCGCCGGCTTCGCCCTGGCCGAGACACTGGTCGAGGGCGGCGAGCGCGTCGGCCATCTCGGCCTGACCCGGCCGATGGCCTCGCGCCGCATCGTCGAATTGCTGGCACAGGCGATCCTGGCCGACCGCCGCAATGGCGAGGCCGACCTGCCGCCGGAAGAGCCGCTGCCGCGCCTCGCGGATGCAATCCTGATCACCGACGGCCTGACGCCGGCCGCCGCGCTGGCCAAGCGGATCGCCACGTTGGCGAGCAGCGGCGCCCGGGGCCATGTCCTGCTGATCGCGGACCCGATCGAGGAGACCTTCCCCTTCTCCGGCCAGGCCGAGCTGTTCGATCTCGAGGACGGGCTGACGCTGCGTGTCGGTGATGCCGGCAAATGGGGCGAGGATTATCGCGAGCGGCTGCAGGCCCATCGCGACGCCATCCGCGAAGCCTGCCGCCATGCCGGCTGGACGCTGACCCTGCACCGGACCGACCGCCCGGCCAGCGAGGGCGTCCTGCGTATCGCCAGCCTGATCGCCGCCTCGCGCGGCGGACCGGCCGGCTGACGGGAGGAGAGGACGATGCTGTCATCCCTACCGATCGCCTTCTCAGCGCCGCTGGCCCTGATCGCGCTGGCCCTGCTGCCGGTGCTCTGGCTGATCCTGCGCGTCACGCCGCCGCGGCCGAAGCGGATCGATTTCCCGCCGCTGAAGATCGTGCGTGACCTGATCCCGCAGCGCGAGACGCCCGCGCATACGCCCTGGTGGTTGCTGGCGCTGCGCATGGCGGTGGCGGCCCTGGCGATCCTCGCCGTTGCCGGCCCGGTCTGGAATCCGGTGCGCGATGCCGCGGCTTTGCGCGGCCCGCTGCTGCTTCTGGTCGACAATGGCTTCGGTGCTGCGACCGACTGGCTGGAACGCCAGGCCATCGCCGAGAGCCGCATCATGGCCGCCGGGCGCGAAGGCCGACCCGTGGCGGTCGTCGGTCTCGCCGAGGCCCCTGCCGAGATCACGCTCGCCGAGCCACAGGGCGCACTCGAACGCCTGCGCGCGCTCAGCCTGCAGCCGCAGGCGCCGGATCGCGGCGCCCATCTCCAGCGGCTCGAAGCCTTCTGGCGCGCCCAGCCCCAGGCCGAGACGGTCTGGGTCGCCGACGGGCTCGGCGTCGGTGGCGGCGATGCCGATTTCCTGACGCGACTGAAGCAGGAGGCGAGCGCGAGCCGCCTCTCCATCCATGCCGGCCCGGCCGACCAGCGTGCCCTCGCGGCGCCCGAGAACCTCGCCGGCGCGTTGACCGTCAAGGTCCTGCGCCCGACCACGAACGCAGCCGCGAGCGGCCTGGTCCGCGCCCTCGACCTCAAGGGCCTGCCGCTGGGCGATGCGCCTTTCGTCTTCGGCAACAGCGAACTCGAAACCACCGCGCGCCTGACCCTGCCGATCGAAGTCCGCAACGCCGTCTCGCGGCTGGAGATCGCCGGCGAGCGCAGCGCCGGCGCCGTCGCCTTGCTTGACGATCGCGCCAAGCGCCGCCGCGTCGGCATCGTCTCCGGCGCCACCGCCGACACCGCCCAACCGCTCCTCTCGCCGACCTATTACGTCTCGCGCGCGCTCTCGCCCTTCGCCGAAATCCGTGAGCCCCGCGCCGGCTCGACAGATCCCGTCGGCGAGCTCCTGGCGCAGAACCTCTCCGTGCTGATCCTAGCCGATATCGGCGCGCTCGACGGCGATACTGCCGCCAAGGTCTCGGCCTTCGTCGAGCGCGGCGGCGTATTGCTGCGCTTCGCCGGAGCCCGGCTCGCCGCCTCCTCCGACGAGCTGACGCCGGTGCGCCTGCGTCGCGGCGGGCGCACCCTCGGAGGTGGCCTCTCCTGGGAGACACCGCGCAAGCTCGCGCCTTTCACCCGCGAGAGCCCGTTCTTCGGCTCCTCCATCGCCGAAGATGTTCGCGTCACCCGCCAGATCCTGGCGGAGCCGGAGCCGGACCTCGCCCGCAAGACCTGGGCGGCACTGGAGGACGGCACGCCGGTCGTCACCGGCGAGCGCCGCGGCGACGGCGTGCTCGCCATGGTCCATGTCACCGCCGACACGACCTGGTCGAACCTGCCGCTGTCGGGCCTGTTCGTCGAGATGCTGCGCAAGGTCGTCGCCATGTCCGGCACCAGCGCCGCCGAGGGGCAGAACGGCGAGATCCGGGTCGAGACGCTCTCGCCGACACGCGTGCTCGACGGCCAGGGCGCCTTCCGCTCGCCGCCGGCGACTGCCCAGCCAGTTGCGCGCAACTTCACAGGGCGCGCCACGCTCGCCCATCCGCCCGGCATCTATGGCCCGACCGACGGCGCCATGGCGGTCAACACGCTCGCCCCCACCGACACGCTGGCGGCGCTCGACCTCGCCGCGCTGGGAGCGCCGATGCTGCCGATCGACCAGCCGGTCGCCCGCGACATCCGCCCGCAGCTCCTCGTGCTGGCGCTGCTCCTGCTCGTCGCCGACACGCTGGCGACGCTCTGGCTCGGAGGCCGGATGAACCTCGCCCGCTTCCGCCGCGCGGCCCCCGCTGCGCTGCTCCTCGCAGTCGCCCTCGCCGCCATCCCTGCTCCGGACACCGCCCAAGCCCAGCAGCAGCCGGCCTCCCCTGCCCCACCGGCCGACCAGCGCCCGCCGGTACCACGCGATCTCGTCACCGCCGCGAGCGCCACCCGGCTCGCCTATGTCCTCACCGGCGACAAGGCGGTCGACGACATGTCGAAGGCCGGCATGGCCGGGCTCAACATCGTGCTCGGCGCCCGCACCGCGCTGGAGCCGGGCGAAGCCGCCGGCGTCGACGTCGCCCGCGACGAGCTTGCGCTGTACCCGATCCTGTACTGGCCGGTGGTCGCCGGCCGGCCGATTCCCTCGGCCGAGACGCTGCGCAAGGTCGAGGCCTATATGAAGGGCGGCGGGCTGGTGATCTTCGACACCCGCGACGCGCTGAACGTGCGGCCCGGCGGCGGCACCACGGCGGAGGGCGACCAATTGCGCCGCATGCTGCAGACGCTCGACATCCCCGAGCTCGAGCCGATCCCGCGCGACCACGTCCTGACCAAGACCTTCTACATCCTCGACGGCTTCGTCGGCCGCTATGACAGCGGCACGACCTGGGTCGAGGTGCTGCCGCCGGCCAGCGAGGACGGACGCCGACCCGCGCGGGCCGGCGACAATGTCTCGCCGATCGTGATCACTTCGAACGACCTCGCTTCGGCCTGGGCCATCGGGCGGCGCGGCGAGGCGATGGTGCCGATGTCCGGCTCCGATCCGCGCCAGCGCGAGATGGCGCTGCGCGCCGGCGTCAATCTCGTGATGTACGCGCTGACCGGCAACTACAAGGCCGACCAGGTCCATGTCCCGGCCCTGCTCGAGCGCCTCGGTCAGTAGCGAAGGAAATCCTGCCCGATGTGGAGCCTGACCTTCGCCCCGCTCGTCCCGCTGCCGCTGCTGATCGGCCTCGCCGTTCTGGCCGCGGTCGCCGCCGGCATGGCGCTGGTGCTGGCCGGACGGAGCGCGATCCTGCGGGCCCTCGCGCTCTCAATTCTCGCCATCGCCCTCGCCGATCCCTCGCTCGTCTTCGAGGATCGCGAGCCGGTCAAGGACGTCGTCGCCGTCGTCGTCGACAAGTCCGCCTCGAACCGCCTCGCCGATCGCTCGCAGCAGACGCAGGCCGCCCAGGCCGAGGTCGAACGGCAGTTGCGCGGCGTCTCCGGTGTGGAGACACGGACGATCGAAGTCACCGACCAGCAGGGCGCCGGCGACGGCACCCGCCTGTTCGAGGCCCTCGCCTCCGGCCTCGCCGACGTGCCCTCCGAGCGTGTCGCCGGCGCGATCCTGCTCAGCGACGGCCTCGCCCATGACGCGCCGGCCACTGCCGAAGCACTCGGCCTGCGCGCCCCGCTGCACGTGCTGACCACCGGCCGCGAACGCGAGATCGACCGGCGCATCGTGCTGGTCGATTCGCCGCGCTTCGGCATCGTCGGCAAGGAGCAGAATGTCCGCCTGCGCGTCGTCGAGAAGGGCGGCCCGGGCCGGGCCGCGATCACGGTGCGCCGCGACGGCGAGATCATCGCGCGGCGCGAGGCGATCGCCGGCCAGACGATCCAGGTTCCGGTCCGAATCGATCGCGGCGGTCCGAACGTGATCGAAATCGAGGCGGCCCCGCTCGACAACGAACTGACGCTTGCCAACAACCGCGCCGTCATCACCATCGAGGGCGTCCGGGACAAGCTGCGCGTCCTTCTCGTCTCGGGCGAGCCGCATCCGGGCGAACGCACCTGGCGCAACCTGCTCAAGGCCGACGCCAATGTCGACCTCGTCCACTTCACCATCCTGCGCCCGCCGGAGAAGCAGGACGGCACCCCAATCAATGAGCTCTCGCTGATCGCCTTCCCGACGCGCGAGCTGTTCCAGGTTAAGATCAAGGATTT
>PNLY01000077.1 GCA_013823325.1 Methylobacterium sp. | reverse complement strand
GCTCCTATGTCCTGCTGGTGCTCGGTTTCTTCACTTGCGGCTTCCAGCTCGCCTTCATCACCGTGCACATGCCGGCCTATCTCAAGGACACCGGCCTGCCGGCCTGGGTCGGCGGCTGGACGCTGGCGGCGATCGGCCTCGCCAATGCGGTCGGCTCGCTCGGCTCTGGCTGGCTGACGGCGCGCATGCCCAAGCGCCATCTGCTCGCCTGGATCTATCTCGGTCGGGCCGTCGCCATCGCAGCCTTCATCCTGCTGCCGCCGAGCCCGACGACCGCAATCGCCTTCGGCATCGTCATCGGCGTGTTCTGGCTCTCGACGGTGCCGCCGACCTCGGCGCTGGTCATGCTGATGTTCGGCACCAAATACATGGCGATGCTCTATGGCTTCGCCTTCTTCTCGCACCAGGTCGGCGGCTTCCTCGGCGTGCTGCTCGGCGGCATCCTCTACGAGCAGTTCGGCTCCTACAACATCGTCTGGTGGCTCTCGGTCGCGCTCGGTCTCGCCTCGGCGCTGATCAACCTGCCGATCGTCGAGAAGCCGGTGGCGCGCGCCGTGCCGCAGCCGGCCTGACCAAAGATGCACGCTCGCCGCGCTTGCGGGCGGCGGCCGGGCGGGTCACTCCTAGGGGAAGTTTGATAGCTTTCCGGGAGTGAGTTCATGTCGACCTTCAAGGCCCTGATCGCCAGCAAGGGCGAAGCCGGCACTAGCGTTGCCTTCGGCGAGTTCGCCGAAGCCGACCTAATGGAGGGCGACGTCACCGTCCGCGTCACCCATTCGACGCTGAACTACAAGGATGGCCTCGCCATCACCGGCCGTGCGCCGGTGGTGCGGCGCTGGCCGATGATCCCCGGCATCGACTTCGCCGGGCGGGTCGAAACCTCTGACAATCCCGCGTTCAAGCCGGGCGACCTCGTCGTCCTCAATGGCTGGGGCACCGGCGAGACGCATCTCGGTTCCTATGCCCAGAAGAGCCGGGTCAAGGGCGACTGGCTGGTGCCGCTGCCCGAGGGCATGACCCCCGCCGAGGCGATGGCGATCGGCACCGCCGGCTACACCGCCATGCTCAGCCTGCTCGCGCTGGAACGCTACGGCGTGAAGCCAGCCGATGGGCCTGTCGTCGTCACCGGCGCGGCCGGCGGCGTCGGTTCGGTCGCGACGGCGCTGCTCGCCAAGGCGGGTTGGCATGTGATCGCCTCGACCGGTCGGCCCGAGGAGGCGGACTATCTCAAGGGCCTCGGCGCGGCCGAGATCATCGACCGGAACGAGCTCTCCGCTCCTGGTCGCCCGCTCGGCAAGGAGCGCTGGATCGCCGGCGTCGATGCGGTCGGCTCGCACACGCTCGCCAATGTCCTGTCGATGACCAAGTATGGTGGCGCCGTCGCCGCCTGCGGCCTGGCGCAGGGCATGGACCTGCCGGCTTCGGTCGCCCCCTTCATCCTGCGTGGCGTCGCGCTGCTCGGCATCGATTCGGTGATGTGCCCGAAGCCGCGCCGGCTCGAAGCCTGGGCCCGTCTTGCGCGCGATCTCGACCGTGACAAGCTGGCGGCGATGACCACGACGATCCCGCTCGAGGATGTGGTCGAGACCGGCCGCGCGCTGCTCGACGGCAAAGTCCGCGGCCGCGTCGTCGTCGAGGTCGGCTGACTTCACTCGATCCTGATCTGCGCCTTCTCCACGACCGGCTCCCATTTCTTGATCTCGGCCTCGATGAAGGCGCGGAAGGCGTCCGGCGTCATGCCGAGCGCGATGATTTTCTGCGTGGCCAGCCGGTCGCGGATCTCCGGCGTCTCGAGGATGCCGCGGACATCGCGCGAGACCTTTTCGACGATCTCCTTCGGCGTGCCGGCGGGGGCGGCGAGGCCATGCCAGGCGGTGACGTCGAAGCCGGGCAGGAATTCGCTCAGCGCCGGCAGGTCCGGCATGAAGCTTGCCCGCTGCGGGATCGAGGTCGCCAGCGCCCTCAGCTTGCCGGCCTCGACATAGGGCCAGGCCACGGCGGCGCCGTCGAGCGCGACGTCGAGCTGGCCGCTGAGCAGGTCGACCATCATCGGGCCGGAGCCGCGATACGGGACATGGGTCAGCTTGGTCCCTGTCGTCTGCTGGAACAGCTCCATGCCGACATGCAAGGAGGTGCCGACGCCGGAGGAGCCGAAGTTCAAGGCATTCGGCTTCTGCTTCAGCAGCGCGATGAACTCCGGCACGGTCTTGGCCGGCACCTTCTCCGGATTGACCACGAGGACGTTCGGCGTGATCGCAAGCTGGCTGACTGGCGCGAAATCGCGCAGAGGGTCGTAGGCCAGCTTTTCCTTGTAGAGCCACTTGTTCATGCCGTGGCTGCTGGCGTTGATCAGGCCGAGCGTGTAGCCGTCCGGCTTGGCGCGGGCGAGCGCGGCGACGCCGATATTGCTGCCGCCGCCGCCGATGTTCTCGATCACCACGCCCTGTCCCCACAGCGCCTGCAGGCGCTCGGCCACCGTGCGCGCGACGAGATCGGAGGCGCCACCGGCGGCGAAGGGCACGATGATCCTGACCGGGGCGCTCGGGTAAGGCGCCTGCGCGGCGGCCGCAAGACAGGACACCACAAGGGCGATGGCGGCCAGCGCTGCCTTGAACGGCTTCATGATGTCCTCCCTCTGTCGCGCCGGTCTCCGTAAGCCGGCGCGCGATCGTCAATCGTGCTCCCGCCAGATCGCGCCGAGCCGGGCGATCTTCGCGTCCGACATGTAGCCGTAGCGGTTGATGTGCAGGTGCCGGCAGGGCGCTTCGAGCACGGCTCGGAAGCGGCGCTCGACATCGTCAGGCGGGCCGTAGCCATGGGCGATCACCGAAAGCCGTGAGCGGCTGATCTGGCCGGCAGCGGTCTCGACCGTCCGGCACAGGGCGTCGGCATCGGCCGGATGCGGCTCGTGCGGTTCCGGATAGCGCAGCGACTCAAGCGTCAGCGCGCCACCATTGAGGCCGAGCCATCGATGGACCGCGGCGAAGACCGTGGCTGCATCCGCGCTCGTGGCGGCGGCCAGGCGCTCGACATAGCCGCGTTCGATCATCGGCCAATGCATCGTGTAATGCTTGACCGCGATCTCGTCGGCGATGCCGTCCACGGCCGCGAAGTCGAGGCCGGAGAGCAGGTTGAGCGGCGGCGGGAAGGCCTGCATCACCACGCCGATCCGGCCATAGGAGGCTTCCTTCACGATCGTCGTCAGGGCGCTGACATAGTCGGTGACGATGGCGCTGCGGAAGGCGAGGAGATCGGCCGCCCAGCCGCTTGGCTGAAGCAGGGCGGCGATGGCGACGACCGCGCCGGCCATGTCCGTTCGTGCTTTGCGAAGCCCTTCCAGCGCCCGGGCCCGGATCGCCTCGACATCATGGCCGAGCTCCTGCCCGCGCTTCACCGCCGGCGGGCTGAAATCGAAGAGCAGGCTATCCAGCGCATAGGGCGGATATTCCGGCCAGTCGAAGCGTAGCGCATCGCAGTCCGGATAGTTCGCGAGGAGGTCGGCGACGAGGCCGCGCATATAGGCGCGTAAAGCTTCACTGGCGAGGCTGACATTGGCGTCGACGCGATTGCGCACTGGCGTGCCGAACATGGTCAGCGGCTCGTCGGCGCCGGCATCGGCACGTTGCTGCACGCGCAGCGCCGGCGGCGCCGCGGCCATCACCTGGAGCTGGGTGGACAGGCCGGCGCGCTTGGCCTTGGTCAGCATGTCGGCGACGATGTGGCCCTCGCGCTCGGTCAGCGCGTCCGGCTCCGGCGGGACATAGGGCGTGTCGCGATAGAAGCGCGGGTTCGGCACGAAGCTCGGCGCCGTCCGCATCCACAGCGCGGTATCGCCCCAGAGCGGCCGGTCGAGCGTGCGGACAAGGCCGGCGCCGGCATCGGCAGGTGGCTCGCGCACGCCGAGATGCTCGGCGCAGCGTTCCGCCACCGACGGCATCGTGCAGATCACGTCGCAGCCCAGGCGCTCGACGATGTTCTCCAGCACCGCGTCGACGCCTTCGGACTGGGCGTAGTCGGGCATCACCGTAATGCCCAGCGAGCGCTCGGCAGGCACCGTCATGGCATGCGCACGAAGGGATGGGAATGGCTGGCCAGCCGATCGAGGAAGACGGCATTGGCCTCGATATGGACGTGCATCGCGGCATGTGCCGCATAGGGGTCGCCTCGCCCGAGAGCGGAGAGGATGGCGCGGTGCTTGGCCAGCGCATCGCCGAGCGCCCCCCGCTGGGCGACCATCAGGTGATGGACGCGTTCGAGCTGGGCCCTCGCACGGTCGACGCTCGCCCACATCTGATCCAGGCCCTGATGGGCGAAGAGGGCGCGATGGAAGCGCTCGTCGCACTGATAGGCTGCGGCCGCGTCGCCGGCGGCGACTGCCTCGGCATGGTCGGCCAGCGCCTGGCTCATTTCGGAGATCAGCGCCGGATCGCGACTGGCGGCGGCCTGCGAGACGGCCTCGCCTTCGAGCAGTCGGCGGATCAGGATCGCCTCGCCGATCAGCCTGGGGTCGATCAGCGACACGAAGGTGCCGAGATTGGGGAAGACGTCGAGCAACCTCTCCTCAGCCAGCCGGGCGAAGGCCTCGCGCACCGGCGTGCGGCTGACTGCATAGGCGGCACCGACCTCGCCCTCCGACAGCGCGCTGCCCGGCGGAATGGCGAGCGAGACGATCGCGGTGCGCAGGACGCGATAGACCTGCTCCGGCGCGCGCATCGTCCGGTCGATGGCGGCGGCGGGAAGGGGCGTGGGCTGGTGGTCGCGGGCAAGGCGAGGCATGGCGCTGTTTCCTAACCGGAGTACCGGTATACAGGTTTTTGAGATGACGCAAGCATCAGGCAGTTCAATCAATGGCGACGGAAGGGCGACGACGGATATGACCGGCGCCCGGCGACTCAGCCAGCTCCTTCCAACAGCGCCTTCCGCTTCGCCAGCTCGCCGCCGACGAAATCCATGAAGGCGCGTACGCGCGGCGCGTGCCTGATGTCGGGGTGAGTCAGGATCCACAGGCCGGTGGAGAAGTCCGGATCGGGCGGCAGCAGCCGGACGAGGCCCGGCCGCTGGTCGGCGATGAAGCAGGGCAGGGGGCCGATGCCCATCCCCTGCTCGACCGCCTCCGTCAACCCGAGCACGGCCGAGGAGCGCAGCGCGATCCGCTCGGCCGGGACATGGTCGCGGACATAGCGAGCAGCCTTAACGTAGCCGAGCGGGTCGCCGAGCGCGACCCAGTCGCGCCGGAACAGCAGCTTCGGCTCATGCGCTTCGGCCTCGGTCGCCGGTGCGTCGGCGCGGGCATAGACGGCCCAGTTGAGATTGGCGAGGCGGCGCCCGACCAGCGTCTCGCCCGGCGAATCGCTGGCGCGGATGGCGACATCGGCATCGCGGCGCGACAGGTTGAGCGTCTGGCTCGCCATCACGACGTCGAGCCGGATCAGCGGATGCGCAGCCCGGAACGCCGCGAAGATCGGCAGCAGCACATGCAGGTAGAGAGTATCGGTGGTGGTGACCCGCAAGTCGCCGGAAGGGGCGAGGTCGCGCCCCGCGAGCCTGCGCCCGAAAGCGGTGACGTCCTCATCGATGCGCGAAGCCAGCGTCGTCATCTCCTCGCCGGCCGAGGTCGCGACATAGCCGGTCTTGCGCCGTTCGAAGAGGGCGTGGCCGAGCTGCTCCTCGATCTGGCCGAGCCGGCGGAACACCGTGGAATGATTGACGTTGAGCGCTGCGGCCGCTCCGGTCAGCCCCCCGGCATCGGCGATCGCCTTGATCAGGCGGAAATCATCCCAGGCGAGCTTCGACGTCGACAACGGCTACTCTCCGGCAAACCCGCGCGCAGCATTGCCAGATCTTGCGGAATTGCAAGCGGGTGCCGGCGATGTCGCCGGGCCTCAGCGCGGAGCAGCGGCGCGGCGCAGCCGGTCGTTGATCGCCTCGCCGAGGCCGTGCATGGGGATCGGCGCGACTGCGATCGTTGCCGGGCGCTGGTCGTCGAGCTGGCGCATCGCGGCGAAAAGATTGGCGGCCGCCTCGGTCAGGTCGCCCGCCGGGCTGAGGTTGAAGGCGAGCGCGGGCAGGGCGCCATTCGGCTCCGCTCCGAAGCCGAGCCAGGCCTCGCCCGGCCGGGGTGCTTCCGCGTCCAGCCTGACGGCGGCGTGCGGCGCGTAATGCGAGGCGAGCAGTCCGGGGGCGATCGGGGCTGTGCCGCCCTCCTCGACGATGACGAGGGCTTGCCCGATCACTGCTTCCAGCGCCGCGCGCGGCACGCCGCCGGGCCGCAGCAGGCGCGGCACGCCGCCGAGGCAGGCGACGATGCTGGATTCGACCCCGACCGCCGTCGGCCCGGCGTCGAGCACCGCGTCGATGCGGCCGTCGAGATCGGCGAGGACATGCTCGGCCTGCGTCGGGCTGACCCGGCCGGAACGGTTGGCCGAGGGCGCGGCGATCGGCCGGCCCGCTGCCTGCAGGACAGCGCGCGCCACCGGATCCGATGGCACCCGCAGCGCGACGCTGTCGAGCCCGGCGCGGGCGAGGCTGCAGACAGTGCACGAGCTCGAAGCCGGCACGACCAACGTCAGCGGGCCGGGCCAGAACGCCTTCGCCAGCGCCAGTGCCGGCGCATCGAACAGGCCCTGCCGGCGGGCCGCCTCAACATCCGGCAGATGCGAGATCAGCGGGTTGAAGCTCGGCCGTTCCTTGGCGGCGTAGATCGCGGCGACGGCGCGGTCGTTGCTGGCATCGGCGGCGAGCCCGTAGACCGTCTCGGTCGGCAGCGCGACCAGCTTGCCGGCGCGCAGCAGCTCCGCGGCGGCGGCGATGCCGGGCTCGTCGGCGGAAAGGCGCTGGGTCTGGCGAGGTTCTGTCACGGTCGCTCTTGAAAGTTCATATGTAAACTATAACAATGCCGACGCGGCATGCGCGAAGCCGCGCGAGCTTGCGCGTGGCGGCGGGCATAGTTCGTCGCTAACATCGCCGTCAAACGCAACGAGCAGAATGCCCGGCCGGAATCCGCGGGCGCCGAGGGAGGTAAGCGATGTCGTACCGTGCTCCGGTCGAGGATATCCTGGCGACGATGCGCCATGTCGCCGGGCTCGACGCCCTGATCTCCGAGGGGCTGGCACCGGAGCTGGCGGACGGCGTCACCGAGGCGGTGCTGGAGGAGGCCGCGAAGTTCGCCGGCGATGTCCTCGCTCCCCTGAATGTTATTGGTGATCGCGTCGGCTCCAAGCTCAAGGACGGTACGGTCGTCACGCCGCCAGGCTGGAAGGAAGCCTATCACGCCTGGGCGCAAGGCGGCTGGAATGCGCTGCCGGGGCCGGAGGCCTATGGCGGCCAGGCCCTGCCGACTTTGGTTCAGTCGGCCTGCACCGAGATGTGGAACTCGGCCGCCTTCGCCTTCGCGCTCGGCCCGCTGCTGACGGTCGGCGCGATCGAGGCGCTGCATGCCCACGGCTCCGACTACCTCAAGGAAACCTATCTCGCCAAGCTGGTCTCCGGCGAGTGGATGGGCACGATGAACCTGACCGAGCCGCAGGCCGGTTCGGACCTCAACGCGCTGCGCTCCAAGGCCGAGCGCGCTGGCGACGGCACCTATCGCATCAGTGGCCAGAAGATCTTCATCACCTATGGCGATCACGAGATGACGGACAACATCGTCCACCTCGTTCTCGCCCGCCTTCCCGACGCCCCTCCCGGCACGCGCGGCATCTCGCTCTTCCTCGTGCCGAAATTCCTGGTCAATGCCGACGGCTCGCTCGGCAAACGCAACGATGTCCGCTGCACCGGCGTCGAGCACAAGCTCGGCATCCATGCCTCGCCGACCTGCGCGATGAGCTATGGCGACGAGGGCGGCGCGATCGGCTGGCTGATCGGCGAAGAGAATCGCGGCCTCGCCTGCATGTTCACGATGATGAACAATGCCCGCCTCAACGTCGCGGTGCAGGGCGTCGCCATCGCCGAGCGCGCCTATCAGCAGGCGCTCGCCTTCGCGCAGGAGCGCAAGCAGGGCACCGCGCTCGATGCGCCCAAGGGCGCGCCGATGAGCCCGATCATCGTCCATCCCGACATCCGCCGCATGCTGATGGAGATGCGCGCCAAGACGCAGGCCGCGCGCTCGCTCTCACTGCTGCTGGCTGCGAACCTCGACCGCTCGCATCGCGAGCCCGACGAGGCCAGGCGCAAGGTCGCGGCCGAACGCGCCGCGATCATCACGCCGGTCGCCAAGGCCTATGCCACCGATATCGGCGTCGAGGTCGCCTCCACAGGCGTCCAGATCCATGGCGGCATGGGCTATGTCGAGGAGACCGGCGCGGCCCAGCATCTGCGCGATGCCCGCATCGCCACGATCTACGAGGGCACCAACGGCATCCAGGCGATCGACCTCGTGCTGCGCAAGCTGCCGCTCTCCAATGGCGATGCGGTCAAGGCGCTGATCGGCGAGATGCGTGGCGTCGTGGCGCAGGTGCGCGAGGCCAATACGCCCGGCTTCGGGCACAGCGCGGCGCGGCTGGGTGCCGCCGTCGACTCGCTCGAGCGCGCCACCGAGTGGATGCTGGCGACGATGGGCATCGACCAGGCGAGCGCGCTCGCCGGCGCGACCCCTTATCTCAAGCTGTTCGCGCTCGCCCAGGGCGGCACGGGCCTGGCGAAGAAGGCGCTGGCGCTGCAGGGAGAGGATCAGGGCGCCGCGGCGCTCGCCACCGCGCGCTTCTATGCCGAGCATCATGTCGGCGAGGCCACCGCGCTCGAGCTCGCAGTGACTGAGGGCGCCGGCGCGGTCGAGGATTCGGCTGCGGTTTTCGCGGCGTGACGCTGTCCGCCGCGCCTGACCTATCGTACCGGCTTCCGTACGCGCATGTGCAGGAAGAGCGGCGCGACATAGGTGTCGGCGAGATAGGGCACGGCCCTGGCCGTCTGCGCATCGACGCCCGGCTCGTGCATGTGCTCGATCCGGAAGCCGGTCGCGACCAGCAGGTTGATCCAGTCGCTCATCGTGCGGTGGAAGCGCGGCACCCGGAATGGCGCGACCCTGGCCTTCTCCTCGGCCGGCGCGGCGCCGAAGCGCCAGCTCTCGATCTCGCCGTCGCCGACGCGGAAATACTCGCGGACCTCGATGCCGAGCACATTCCCGGCCTCGTCGCGCATCACCTTGCGGCCGGGCGTCGCGAAGCAGGGATGCAGGATCGAGAACTGCAGGAAGCCGCTCGGCTTCAGCACCCGCTTGGCCTCGGCGAGGACGCGATCCTGATGCGGCATGTCCATCAGCGACATGAAGGCGGTGGCGAAATCGAACGAGGCATCGGCGAAGGGCAGGGCCATGCCGTCGGCGACGCGATAGCTGATTCCGAGCGGACTCGCAGCTTCGGCTTCCTGCGCATGGCGAATGAAGGTCGGAGCGATGTCGATCGCAGTGACGCTCGCGCCGGCCTCAGCGAGCTTGCGGGTGTTCGAGCCCTCGCCGCAGCCGATGTCGAGGCCGTCCAGCCCGTCGATATCGGGCAGGTGCGCAAAGAAGGCCGGGGTATTCTGGGCGTCCCGGTAGAGGTCGTAGCCGGCGCGCGCATGCCGGGTCCAGGTTTCGGCATTGGCCTCCCAGCAGGCCGCGACTTCGCTCGCTTCCATGATCGTCCTCGCCGTTCGGGGGAGGGGGCTTCTAGCTCAGCTCGTGTTCGGATGAAACCACGCCGTCTTTCCGGGGCGACGCGAAGCGGCGAGCCCGGAACCCAGAACCGATACCGCATCAAACAATGTCGATCGGCAACCAAGCCTTCACGGCAACCGGCATCGGTTCTCGGTTCCGGGCTCAGGCCTGCGGCCTGCCCCGGAAAGACGGGGTGGTTCCGATGACCGCCGCTCAACTCGCCCAAAAGATCTGCCTCGTCGCCGGCGCCTCGCGCGGGCTCGGGCGCGGCATCGCCCGGGCGCTCGGCCAGGCCGGCGCCACCGTGATCGTCACCGGCCGTTCCAGCGAGGCCGGCCCGCGCACCGACCAGCGCTCGGAGACCTTCGAGGACACCGCCCGCGAGGTCGAGGCTGCCGGCGGCCGGGGCGAACCCTATCGCTGCGACCACACCAATGAGCGCGAGGTCGACCAGCTCGTCGCCTGGTGCTTGCGCCGCTTCGGCCGGCTCGATTGCGTCGTCGACGCGGTCTGGGGCGGCAATGAGGGCTATGACGGCGAGCGCTATCCGGACGGCTCCGCCTTCGCCACGCCGTTCTGGCGCCGCCCGGTGGCGCGGCTCGGCCAGAGCTTCGAGAGCGGCGTCTATGCGCAATTGCTGCTGGCGCGCGCCGTCGCGCCGGCCATGGTCCAGATGCGCCAGGGCCTGATCGTCACGGTGAGCTTCGACACCACTGCGGGCTATCTCGGCGACGTCTTCTACGACCTGTCCAAGGCGGCGATGAACCGGCTGACGCTGGCGATGGCGCAGGAGCTGAAGCCCTATGGCGTCACCGCGCTCGGCCTGTCGCCCGGTCATGTCCTGACCGAACGGGTGCGCGATGCCGGGATGGCAGCCGAGACCACCGAGACGCCGCTCTATGCCGGCCGGGCGGTGGCGGCGTTGGTCGCCGATCCCGATGTCGCCCGCCATGCCGGCCAGGTGCTCCACGTCGCCGACCTGGCGCGCGCTTACGGCTTTACCGATGCGGACGGCAGCCAGCCGGACCGGTTCAGCTTGCAGAACTAAAGAGGGAGGACAGCACCATGTCGCTCAAGGGCAAGACGCTCTTCATCACCGGCGGATCGCGCGGCATCGGCCTCGCCATTGCGATCAAGGCGGCGCGCGATGGCGCCAATGTCACGATCGCCGCCAAGACGACCGAGCCGCATCCCAAGCTCGAAGGCACGATCTACACCGCTGCCGCCGAGATCGAGGCGGCCGGCGGCAAATGCCTGCCGCTGATGGTCGATGTCCGCGACGAGCAGAGCGTCACTGAAGCGATCGCCAAGACCGCGCAGACCTTCGGCGGCCTCGATATCGTCGTGAACAATGCCAGCGCGATCTCGCTGACCAATACGCAGATGACCGACATGAAGCGCTTCGATCTGATGCACCAGATCAACACGCGCGGCACCTTCATGGTCTCGAAATACGCGATTCCGCATCTGGAGAAGGCGGAGAACCCGCATATCCTGATGCTGTCGCCGCCGCTCGACATGAAGATGCGCTGGTTTGCGCCGCATCTGGCCTACACCATGGCGAAATACGGCATGAGCCTGTGCGTGCTCGGCCTTGCCGGCGAACTGGCGCCCAAGGGCATCGCGGTGAATGCGCTCTGGCCGCGCACCACGGTCGCGACCGCGGCGGTGAAGAACCTGCTCGGCGGCGACAAGATGGTGCAGGCCAGTCGCACGCCCGAGATGCTGGCCGACGCCGCCTACATGGTCTTCAACAAGCCCTCGCGCAGCTTCTCCGGCAATTTCCTGATCGACGACAACTTCATGGCGGGCGAGGGCGTCACCGATTTCACCTCCTACCGGGTCGATCCGTCGGTGCCGCTGATGCCTGATTTCTTCGTGCCCGAAGAGATCAAGCCGCCTGAGGGGGTGAAGGGCGGCGTCTGAGCCCATAAAGGCTCAGAACTCCTCCCACTCGCGGTCCCGCGCTCCGCCGCTCGCGACCTTGCGGGCGGGCATCGCAGCTGCGGGGGCGGGTTGTGCCTTCCGCGCCGGCGCACGCAGCGCCGGGCGGGTTTCCGACATCGCGGCCGCAGCGAGATTGCGCAAGCGCTCCGGCTCGCTGGTCGCACGCGCATTGCCACCGGCGATGCGGAAGGCCGCGACGAGTTGATCCAGGCTGTGGATCTGGTCGGCCAGGGAGGCGGCCGAAGCGGCGCTCTCCTCCGCCAGCGCCGCGTTCGCCTGGGTCATTTCGTCCATATGGGCGACGGTCTGGCTCATCTCGTCGATGCCGTTGGCCTGCTCGCTGGCCGCTGCCGAGATCTCGACGACGGTCGCGGCGACCTGCCGGGAAGCCGACACGATCTGGTCGAGGACGGCGCCGGCCGAGCGGACGAGTTTCACGCCCTCCTCGATCTCGCTGGTCGAGGACTGGATCAGGGTGGTGATGTCCTTCGAGGCTTCGCCGGAGCGCTGGGCGAGCGTGCGCACCTCCGAGGCGACCACGGCGAAGCCCTTGCCGGCATCCCCGGCCCTGGCCGCCTCGACCGCGGCGTTCAGCGCCAGCAGATTGGTCTGGAAAGCGATGCCGTCGATCACCGAGGTGATATCCGTGATCTTGCGCGAGGCGGCCTCGATCCGCTCCATCGCCGCGACCGCATCCTGGACGATCATGCCGCCCTTCTGCGCTACGGTCATGGCTTCGTCGGAGGCCGAGGCCGCCGACTTGGAGGAGCCGGCGCTCGCCTTGACGGAAGCGGCGAGCTCCTCGGTCGTCGCGGCGGTTTCCTCCAGCGAGGCGGCCTGCTCCTCGGTGCGCTTGGCGAGATCGTCGGCGCCGGCCTTGATCTCGCGGGCGGAGGCCGAGACCTGCGAGGTCGTCGCCTGGATGCCGCCGATCGTCTCCGAGAGGCGCTCGACCGTCTCGTTGACCGAGTGCTTCAATTCGGCGAAGCGGCCCTGATAGCTGGTCGCAACCCGGCGGGTCAGGTCGCCCTGCGAGACCGAAGCCAGGATGTCGGCGAACTCTGTCGTCGCGCCGTCGACCACCGCATTGATCTGGTTGATGCCGTCGACCAGCTGCTGCATCTGCGCGTCGGCGCTCTCCAGGCGCAGGCGCGCGCTGAAATCGCCGGCTGCGGCAGCGGCGACGACGGTCCCGACATCACTGACCACGGCGACCATGGCTTCGGTCCGCGCCGCCCGCTCGGCCGCGGCGGCGCGCTCCTGCGCCTCCAGGGCCTGCACGCGCAGCCCGTTCTCCTTGAAGACCCGGACGGCAGCGGCCATGCCGCCGATCTCGTCGTTGCGGCCGTTGTCCATGACTTCGGCCGAGAAGTCGCCCTGCGCCAGCTGCTTCATCGACGCGGTCAATGCCGTGATCGGGCGGGTCACGCGGCTCTGTACCAGCCAGAGCCCGATGAGCGCCAGCGCCAGCGCCGCCAGCAGGAGCAGGCCATAGGCGATGAGCGAACGCATCGCCGCATCGGCCTTCGCATCGGCCACGTCCGACACGACATCGATGGCGCGGCTCGCCACGGCGCCGAGGGTCTCGGACGCCGCGACGATCTGGTCGCGCCATTGGTCGGGATTGATCGACGGCTTGCGCCCGCCTGTGACATTGGCGACGAGATCGGCCCGCGTCGCCTTGAAGGCGCCGCCGAAATAGGTGTTCTCGGCGGTGGCGAGCGCGTCCTTGAGCGCCTGCGGGGTGCTTGCCTGGCCGATGAGCTGCCTCACCACGCTCCAGGCGAACTCCATGCGCGCATCGTTGACGAGAACGGCATTGCTCTCCTTGGCGTCGAGCGGCCGGTCCTGGGCGACGGCATTGTTGAGGATGATAGTCGATGAGCCGCTGAGCGAGCGCGCCGCCCAGGCCATCGCGCGGACGGAGGTCAGATTGGCGAAGCTGGCGTCGAGCGCGAGGATTCGTTCCTCCAGCGTCGCGGAGGCCGCCTCGAGCGCGGTCAGGAACTTGCCGGTCTGGGCCATGCTGGCCCCGGCCAGCTCCTTCTCCCGCGACTCCAGCGGCAGCTTCCAGTTGCCGTCGATCTTCGCCCGCAGAGGCTTCAGCGCCGCGACATGGCCGTCGATCTCGGTCGAGACGGTCTTGGCGACCTCGTAGCCATTGTCCCGGACGATCGCCTGCGCCGTGGCGATGGCATCGTCCAGGCGCTTACGCCGCATCAGCACGTCATCGATCATCCCGCCGTTCTTGTCGGCCGGCATGGTCAGCGCGCTCGCACCATTGCCGCGCTCGTAGCGCAGGTTCTGGAGCGCCGTGAAATAGGCCTTGTTCAGATCGGCGAGAGCGGACACCTCGACGGCCCTGTCGTGGCGCGTCCAGGCCTGCCATAGCGCCTGCGTCGAGAGCGTGATGATCGCTGTGCTGGCGAGGCCGAGCACAGCCAGGAGCATGGTCTTGATGCTGAGATTTTTTGCGGCGTTGAGCATGACAAGTCCGGAGGGGAGACGGATTCGTTCAGTTTCTCATCCGGCCATTGATATTGTGCTAACCGTGCGGTGCCGTCGGTATATCTTCGGCCCGGACGGATGAACCGTGCGGCGAGACCAGCAGCTGCCCGAGGAACGTCATCGGTTTGACACCGCCGGACGTTTGGAGTTGGTGCAGTGCAAATCCGCAGCCCCGCTGCGCCCGATTCCGGATGATCCTGCCATGCTCCTGATCCACGGCATCTGCCAGACGAGCGGTGACAAGCTCGCCCATCGGACCCTAGCGGCCGATGAGGAGATCCCGCCCGGGTCGATCTGGATCGACCTGCTGAACCCGACGCCGGCCGAGGATGCCAAGGTCGAGCGCCATCTCGGCATCTCCATCCCGACCAAGGAAGAGATGCACGATCTCGAACCGTCCGAGATCATCTATGCCGAGAACGGCGCCCACTACATGACATCGCGGATCATCTGTCACTCGGACACCAATGTTCCGCGCCTCGCCGACGTGACCTTCATCCTCACCGAGAAGGCACTGGTGACCGTCCGCTATGACGAGCCGGGCGCGTTCAGCATCTTCCTCAACCGCGTCACCAAGCCCGGTGGCTGCGAGCTTGAGCCGGCCGGCGTGATCGAAGGGCTGGTCGAGGCGGTCGTCGACCGCGCCGCCGAGGTGCTGCGCGGCGTCGGCGACCGCATCGACATGCGCTCGCGCCAGATCTTCGACGGCGACAGTGCCAATGTCGAGCAGGGCCGGGTCTATCAGGCGGTGGTCCGCAAGATCGGCCAGTACGAGCACATCATCTCGAATGTGCGCGAGAGCATGGTCTCGATCGAGCGCGTGCTGCTTTACCTGTCTGCCAATTTCAAGCGCACCAAGAAGGCGGCGAGCGGCTTCAATCCGGAATGGCGCTCTGCGATCCGCGACGTCCAGGCGATCGAGGAGCACGCCACCTTCCTGTCGAACAAGCTGCAGTTCATGCTGAACGCGACGCTCGGCCTGGTCAGCATCGAGCAGAACAAGATCATCAAGCTGTTCTCGGTCGTCGCCGTGGCACTGATGCCGCCGACCCTCGTCGCGTCGAGCTACGGCATGAACTTCAAGAACATGCCCGAGCTCGAATGGAGCTATGGCTATCCGATGGCGCTCGCCATGATGGTGGTCTTCGCCGTGCTGCCCTACATCTTCTTCCGTTGGAAAAAGTGGCTTTGATCGTGCCGGGGCGGCGCGCCTTCGGATAGCCTGCCTTACATGACGCTGCCGCAGATTCTGTCGTGCTCCCTGGTCGCCGCAATGATGGCGGCCTTCGTCTGGGGCAAGCTGCGCTATGACGTGGTCGCGCTCCTGGCGCTGCTCGCAGGCATCGCGCTTGGCGTCGTGCCGGCCAAGGAAGCATTCAAGGGCTTCTCCGACGACATCGTCATCATCGTCGCCAGCGCCCTGATCGTCAGCGCCGCGGTGGCGCGCTCGGGGCTGGTCGAGACCGCGCTCGCCCGCATCTCCCCCTCGCTGCGCTCGACGCAGGCGCAGGTCGCGGTCCTCGTCTTCGTCGTTGCCGCGATGTCGGCGATCATCAAGAACATCGGCGCGCTCGCGATGATGCTGCCGATCGCCTACCAGCTCGCCCGCAAGGACGGGAAATCGCCCTCGGTCTTCCTGATGCCGATGGCCTTCGCCTCGCTGCTCGGCGGCATCGTCACGCTGGTCGGCACTTCGCCGAACGTGATCGTCGCGCGCGTACGGCAGGAGCTCGGCGGTGAACCCTTCGCCATGTTCGACTTCACGCCGGTCGGCATCGGAATCGCGCTTGCCGGCTGCGTCTTCCTCAGTCTCGCCTATCGGCTGCTGCCCAAGGATCGCCAGGGCTCGCGCTCGCTCGACCAGGCCCTCGACATCAAGGACTACCTCACCGAGGCGCGTCTGCCCGAGAAGGGGCCGCTTGCCGGCAAGACGGTCGCAGATCTCAGGAAGCCGGGCGATGGCGAGGTCGAGGTCGTCGCGATCCTGCGCGACGGCGAACGCCGCCGCGCCCCGCTGCCCGACGCCAGCCTGCGCGCCGGCGACATCCTGCTGCTGCGCGGCGAACCAAAGGCCTTGGAGCGCGTCGTCGCCGCCGGCGAGCTCGAACTCGTCGGTCAGCACCGCTCGACGCAGAAGGAAGGCTCGCTCGATCCGGCCCGCACCGGCGAGGCGATCGTCACGCAGGGCTCGCTGCTCGAAGGCGTCAGCGCGGCCGAGATCGACCTGCACGCCCGCTTCCACATCAACCTGCTCGGCATTAGCCGCGCCGGCGAGCGCTTCACCGAGCGTCTGCGCGACATCCGCTTGCGCGCCGGCGACGTCGTGCTGCTGCAGGGAGACGAGGATCTTCTGCCGGAGCGCCTGCGCGAGCTCGGGCTGCTTCCGCTGGCGGCGCGCAGCCTTCAGCTTGGCAGCACGCGCCGCCGCCTCGTCACCGGCACGATCGTCGCCGCGACGGTCGTCGTCGTGGCGCTCGGCCTGCTGCCGGTGGCGATCGCCTTCTTCGCCGCCGCCGTGCTCCTGCTCGTGACCCGCGCCTTGACCCTGCGCGATGCCTATGAGTCGGTCGAAGCGCCGATCCTGGTGATGCTGGCGGCGCTGATCCCGGTCAGCGACAGCCTGCGCGTCACCGGCGCGACCGATGTCTTCGCCGGGTTGCTGGCGCAGCTCGGCGCCGGTCTGCCCGGCTGGGGCGCGGTCGGGCTGATGCTGATTGCGGCCATGGCGGTGACACCCTTCCTCAATAACGCCGCGACCGTGCTGGTGATGGCTCCGATCGGCGCCGGCTTCGCAAAGACGCTGGGCTATAATCCCGACGCCTTCCTGATGGCGGTCGCGATCGGCGCGGCTTGCGATTTCCTCACCCCGATCGGCCACCAGTGCAACACGCTGGTGATGGGGCCGGGCGGCTACCGCTTCGGGGATTATGCTCGCCTTGGCGCACCCTTGTCCCTGCTGGTGATCCTGCTCGCCGTGCCGCTGATCCTCTTCGTCTGGCCGCTGCGCTGAGCGGGGGCGTTTGCGATACTGGGACGGGCCAGGAGAAAATAATTCTCTTCAGACCGTTTCAGTGGAGAACAGTCCTTCTGCTCTGGTGATGCAATATGGACGTGTTTGGCTTCCCGCCAGTTGCGGCGGTGCTTATATAAGCAGCAGATATGTTCAGCCGCATCGCGGCCACCGACGAGTTCTCATCATGACCACAGCGACGTCCCGAGCCGGCGCCACCACCGCTGGCGCCAAGCCATTCTATGCCAGCTTCGGTTTCCAGGTGCTGGCGGCCATGGTGATCGGCCTCGTGCTCGGCTGGATCGCCCGCAATATCGGCCCCGATGCGGCCGGCCAGCCGAACGCGTTGACGACGACGCTGGCGACGACCGGCTCGATCTTCGTGCAGTTGCTGCAGGCGCTGGTGCCTCCGCTGATCTTCACCGCGATCGTCGCCTCGATCAGCAACCTCCGCCAGCTCTCCAACGCCGCGGCCTTGGTGTGGCAGACGCTGCTCTGGTTCGCGCTGACCGCTTTCATCGCCGTGCTGATCGGCATCGCCCTCGGCCTGATCATCCAGCCCGGCATCAATTCCGGCGTGCTCGCCGCCAGCGCCAAGGCGCCGGGCTCGGTCGGCTCCTGGCTCGATTTCCTGAAAGGTCTGGTCCCCGCCAACATGCTGGGCTTGCAGGCCTCGACCCGGATCGATGGCGGCGCGGCGACGACGCGGCTCGGCTTCAACGTGCTGCAATTGCTGGTCATCTCGATCGTCGTCGGCGTCGCGGCGCTGAAGGTCGGAGAGCGTGCCAACAGCTTCCTCGCCTTCAACGAGTCGCTGCTGGCGATCACGCGCAAGATCCTGTGGTGGGTGATCCGGCTGACGCCGATCGGCACCATCGGCCTGCTCGGCAATGCCGTCGCGCAATATGGCTGGCAGACGCTGCAGCAGCTTTCCTGGTACGCCTTCGCGATTTATCTCGGCCTCGCCATCGTGCTGCTCATCGTCTACCCGGTCCTGCTCGTCCTGCACGGGCTCTCGCCGCTGCGCTTCTTCGCGGGCGCCTGGCCGGCGATCCAGCTCGCCTTCGTCTCGCGCTCCTCGGTCGGCACCTTGCCGGTGACCGAGGCGGTAACGGAAAAGAGCCTCGGCGTGCCCCGCGAGTACGCCGCCTTCGCCGTGCCGCTCGGCGCCACCACCAAGATGGACGGCTGCGCCGCGATCTACCCGGCGATCTCGGCGATCTTCGTCGCGCAGTTCTACGGCGTGCCGCTCGGCATCCAGGAATATGTGCTGATTGCCTTCGTCTCGGTGATCGGCTCGGCCGCGACCGCGGGCCTGACCGGCGCGACGGTGATGCTGACACTGACCCTCTCGACGCTCGGCCTGCCGCTCGCCGGCGTCGGCCTGCTGCTGGCGATCGACCCGATCCTCGACATGGGCCGCACCGCAGTGAACGTCGCCGGCCAGGCGCTGGTGCCGACCATCGTCGCCAAGCGCCAGGGCATGCTCGACCAGGCGCAGTATGACCGCGCCGGTGACATCGAGGCGATCGAGGCCGGCGCGCAGACGGCCTGACATCGCCAGTTACAGGCTGGTGGCGGGAAGCCGCTCCAGCCTGTCGCCGATCGCCATCGTTCCGCTTTCGATCACCCGCGCCGTGATGCCGCCATGGCCGCGCACGGCGTTGTAGCCGCCCGAGCCGAATGTCTCTTCCATCTGCGAGCAGGGATGGCATTCGCCGGTCCAGGCGAGGACGGCCGTGCCGATCCGGAGGTGATGGTCCTTCAAGGCCGTGAGATTGAGGCCTTCGACGACGATATTGCGGCGCAGCTGCTCAGGCGCGACATGATCCAGCCCGAGATGGCTGGCGATCGCGTCAAGATGCTCCCGCTGGATCAGCGTGACCTGGCGCAAGCCGCTGCGACCGTTGTAGCGGTCGCCGACCAGGCCTCCCGCTGTATCGGCGGTGGCCGTCTTGACGCTGGTCATCGCCCCGCGCCGTGCCGGCCGCAATCCGATCCAGACGACCCGGCCCGGCTGGATCGGTGCATTCAGCAACTCGGAGAGAAGTGATCCGGGCTGCGGCTGCATGAGATCAGGCCATCACCTTGGTGAGGACGTCCTTCAGCCCGCCATCGCGCTCGAGCCAGCGCGGCACCGGCAGGTTCTTCGAGCGCAGGAAGTCCGGGTTGAACAGCTTCGACTGATAGCGCGTGCCGTAGTCGCAGAGGATGGTCACGATGGTGTGGCCAGGACCCATCTCCTTCGCCAGCCGGAGCGCGCCGGCGACGTTGATGCCGGAGGAGCCGCCGAGGCACAGGCCCTCTTCCTCCAGCAATTGGAAGCAAAGCGGGATCGCTTCCTCGTCCGGAATCTGGAAGGCGACGTCGATCGGCGCGCCCTCGATGTTTTTGGTGATCCGGCCCTGGCCGATGCCCTCGGTGATCGAGGAACCCTCGGCCTTGAGTTCGCCGGTGGTGTAGTAGGCGTAGAGCGCCGCGCCCATCGGGTCGGCGAGGGCGATCCTGATCTTCGGATTGAAGCCCTTGAGTGCGATCGCGACGCCGGCGAGCGTCCCGCCGGTGCCGACCGCGCTGACGAAGCCGTCGACCTTGCCGTCGGTCTGCTGCCAGATCTCCGGGCCGGTCGTCTCGATATGGCCCTGGCGATTGGCGGTGTTGTCGAACTGGTTGGCCCAGATCGCACCGTTCGGCTCGGTCTTCGCCAGCGCCTCGGCGAGGCGGCCGGAGACCTTCACATAATTGTTCGGGTTGACGTAGCCGACGGCCGGCACCTCGACCAGCGTCGCCCCGGCGAGCCGCAGCATGTCCTTCTTTTCCTGGCTCTGCGTCTCCGGAATGACGATCACCGAGCGGTAGCCGAGCGCATTGCCGACCAGCGCCAGCCCGATCCCGGTATTGCCGGCCGTGCCCTCGACGATGACGCCGCCGGGCCGGAGCGCCCCGCTCTTCTCGGCATCGCGGATGATGGCGAGCGCGGCGCGGTCCTTGACCGACTGGCCGGGGTTCATGAACTCGGCCTTGCCGAGGATCTCGCAGCCGGTTTCCTGCGAAGCGCGCTTCAATTTGATCAGGGGGGTGTTGCCGATCGCTTCGACGACGCCGTTGCGGATAGTCATGTCAGGCAACTCCAGCCATTTCCCTGTCGCTCGGCACCTGATAGGCCAAACCCGCAATCACGTCACGAGTTCAGCATCAGATGTCCGCCCTCGCCATGAATGAAACGCTCGCGATCGCGCGGCTTGGCCAGCGCGGCGACGGCGTCGCCGAGGCGGCGGACGGCCAGGTCTTCGTGCCCTTCGCGCTGCCGGGCGAGACCGTCCGGGCCGTGCGCGATGGCGACCGGGCGCAGATCGTCGAGATCCTGACGCCCTCCGCCTCGCGCATCGCTGCGATCTGCCCGCTCTTCACCCGCTGCGGCGGCTGCGCCGCGCAGCATATGGGCGAGGGACTTTATGCCGAGTGGAAGCGCCAGCAGGTGGTGACGGCGCTCTCGCGCGCCGGGATCACCACCGACGTGGCGCCGCTCGTCGACGCTCATGGCGCCGGCCGACGTCGCGTCACCTTCCATGCCCGCCGCGACGAGAATGGCATGCGCGTCGGCTTCATGGCGGCGAAGACGCATGATCTCATCGAGGTCGAGGCCTGTCCGGTGCTGGCTCCCGGGCTCGCGCGTGCTCCTGCCGTGGCGCAATTGCTCGCCAACCGCCTGCGCGCCTCGAACAAGCCGCTCGACATCCAACTGACCGCTTCCGAAGCGGGCCTCGATGTCGACATCCGCGGCCATGGCCCGGCCGGCGACAGCCTGCGCCGGCAACTCACCGAGGCGGCCGAGCGGCTCGACCTCGCCCGGCTCGCCATGCATGGCGAGATCATCGTCGAGCGGCGCGCGCCCTTACAGCTGATGGGCAAGGCGGCGGTGACGCCGGCGCCCGGCGGCTTCCTCCAGGCGACGGCCGAGGGCGAGGCGACCCTGTCGCGCCTCGTGCTCGCGGCGGTCCCGAAGGCGAAGCGCGTCGCCGATCTCTTCGCCGGCTGCGGCCCGTTCAGCGTCCGGCTGGCGGAGAGGGCGCAAGTTTCGGCCTATGAGAGCGAGAAAGCGGCGATCCTGGCGCTGAGTCGGGCAGTAAACCACACGCAGGGGCTGAAGCCGGTCACCGCCGAGGCGCGCGATCTCTTCCGCCGCCCCTTGCTGGAGCATGAGCTCAACGCGTTCGACGCCGTCGTGCTCGACCCGCCGCGCGCCGGCGCGGAGGCGCAGATCAGGCGCCTCGCTGCCTCGCAGGTGCCTGTTATCGCCTATGTCTCCTGCGATGCCGGCAGCTTCGCCCGCGATGCGGCGCTTTTGGTCGCGGGCGGCTATGCGCTGGAGCGCGTGACGCCGGTCGACCAGTTCCGCTATTCCGCCCACATCGAACTCGTCGGCGTCTTCCGCAAGAGCGCCGGCCGCAAGTGATCAGGTCTCCGGAGGCAGGATGAGCGCGCCCGTTATCGAAGCTCTGGCCGGTATCGTCGGCGCCAGGAACGTCATCACCGACGCCGACGCGATGGTGCCTTTTCTCAAGGAGCCGCGCGGGCTCTTCCACGGCAAGGCGCAGGCCGTGGTCCGTCCGGGCTCGGTCGCCGAGGTTTCGGCGCTGATGAAATGGGCGAGCGAGACCGGCGTGACGGTCGTGCCGCAAGGCGGCAATACCGGCATGGTCGGCGGCCAGGTCCCGGTCGCCGAAGGCAAGGAGATCATCCTGTCGCTGCAGCGGCTCGACAGGGTCCGCTCGGTCGATGCCGCCGGCGACACCATGACCGTCGAGGCCGGCGTCATCCTGCAGAAGGCGCAGGAGGCGGCCGAGGCCGCCGGGCGGCTCTTCCCGCTCTCGCTCGCCTCGGAGGGCTCCTGCACGGTCGGCGGCAATCTCTCCAGCAATGCCGGCGGCACGGCGGTGATCGCCTATGGCAACGCCCGCGAGCTCTGCCTCGGCCTCGAAGTGGTGCTGGCCGATGGCCGCGTCTGGAACGGCCTGCGCCAGCTCCGCAAGGACAATACCGGCTACGATCTCAAGAACCTCTTCATTGGCTCGGAAGGCACGCTCGGCATCATCACTGCCGCAGTGCTGAAGCTCTTCCCGCTGCCCGCGGCGCGCGCCACCGCCTTCCTCGCCGTCCCCGATCCGGACGCAGCGCTCGCCTTGCTGAACAAGGCCAAGGCCAGCGCCGGCGGCACGCTCACCACCTTCGAGATCATGCCGCGCATCGGGCTCGACTTCGTCGTCCGCCATGCCAGCGGCGCGCGCGATCCGCTCTCCGAGCCGTCGCCCTGGTATGTGCTGATGGAGGTTTCGGCCCAGGCCGAAGTCGGGCTCACCGACGCGGTCGAGGCCTTCCTCGGGGAAGCCTTGGAGGAGGGGCTGGTCACCGATGCCGTGCTCGCCGGCTCGCTCGGCCAGCGCGCCGATCTCTGGAAGCTGCGCGAGATGCTCTCGGAGGTGCAGACCCATGAGGGCGGCTCGATCAAGCACGACGTCTCGGTGCCGCTCCAGGCGACGCCGGAATTCCTGAAACGCGCCATCGCCAAGGTCGAGGAGATGGTGCCGGGCTGCCGGCCGGTGCCCTTCGGCCATCTCGGCGACGGCAACATCCATTTCAACGTCAGCCAGCCGGTCGGGGCCGACAAGGCCGCCTATCTCGCCGGCTGGGGCACAATGAACGAAGCGGTGCACGCCATCGTCACCGAGCTCAAGGGCTCGATCTCGGCCGAGCACGGCATCGGCCGCCTCAAACGTTCCTTGCTGCCGGGCGTGAAGGACCCGGTCGAGCTCGACCTGATGCGCACGGTGAAGGCGGCGCTCGATCCCAAGGGCGTGTTGAACCCCGGATCGACGCTTTAGCGCGTGAGCGGCCCTAGGAAGCCAGGCCGTCCGTCGTGACGCGGCAGATTTCGGCGAGCGCCAGCACGAGGTGATAGAGCACTCTGACGGGGACCCGTTCGCTGATCGGCCGCCCCCGCTCGTCGATCTGGTTGACCCAGATCCCGCTCTCGCGGTCGACGAAGTGCTGGAACATCAGGCGCAGATGCCGGTCGAGCCGTGCCGCGGCGTCGGCGTCGCCCTCGAATTCGATCCGCGCGACCAGCGCCTTCAGATATTCGGTCTGCGGCCAGAGCAGGGCCGCGCCGTTCAGGACACGCCCTGCCGGGTCGACCTCGTTCACGACGAGCCGCGACGAGTTGGCGGGAGCGTCGACCCGACGCTGCCCGAACGCATGGAGCTTGCGGGCCGTTTCCCGGGCCACGCTCGAACCGGTCAGCCGTTCGTGGTGATAGAGCAGCCAGGCCCATTCGAAATGATGGCCGGGCTCCCGGATCAACCCGCGCGGGCCGGGGAATGCTTCCCAATCCTGGCCGAAGAACTCGCCAAGGGTGTCGTCCGCGTCCAGCATATGCTCCTGCATGAGGTGCACGAGCCTGTCGGCCGTCGTCAGCCAGCGCGGGTCGTGCGACACCGCCGCGAGGGCGTGGCAGGCCTCAAGCAGATGCATATGCGGGTTCTGCCGCCGCGGCTGCGTGCCCAGCGTGTCCTCGCGAAAGCCCCCGGCGGGGTCGGCCAGCTCGCCATCAAGGAAGTCCAGCACCTCGCCGGCTATCGCCAGCGCGGCCGTCTCGCCGGTCGCCTTCGCGAACCAGCCGAGCGCGAACAGCACGAAAGCGAGGTCGTAGAAGTCGGTCCTGCCGTCGACCGCATCTCCCTGCACGGTGCAGGAATGAACGAAGCGCCCGTCAGCGCCTCTGCACGCATTGGTCAGAAAGTTGAAGCCGTGGCGCGCCGCGGCAAGCGCTCCGGGCACGCCGAGCAGATGGGCATGGCTGAAGACATAGGTCAGACGCGCCGTGACCAGGGTCGTGCGCAGGTCGCTGATCTCGGGCGTGCCATCCGGCCCGAGATATTCGATGAAACCGGGCCGCGCCGGATCGAAGGCGCGGGCGATCCAGCCGGGCAACAAGGTCGCCGTCAGCCAGGACCGCAGATCGTCGGGGGCGGGGCTCGACATGCTTCAGGTTCTCTAAGGCCGTGCGAGGTGTGCTCGATCCAGCGCGGACGCCGCTCAGGGCGTCGCGACATAGCCGTCGCGGCGCGGATCGCAGGCGCCGGTGAGACGCCCGGTCGCCGGATCGCGCGACACCGCCTGCATGCCGCCGACACGCATCGTCCAGCCGCCTTCATTGGCGAAGATGCCATGCCCGCGCTCGGCCAGCGCCGCGATCGTCCCGGCAGGAATGCGGTTCTCGACTTCGACCTCGCGGCCGTCCCAGAGGCGGGCGCGCGGCGCCTCGATCGCATCCTGCAGGGGCAGGCCGAAATCGACGTGCTGGACCATGGCCTGCACCTGCGTCTGCAGGATGCCGTAGCTGCCGGGCGTGCCGAGCGCGAGCACCGGCGCGCCATCCCGAGTCGAGAGGGTGGGCGACATGCACATCGGCAGGTCCGAGCCGGGCAGCGAGCGGTTCGGGCTGCCGGGCTGGACGTCGGCCCAGTACAGGAAATTGTTGAGGGTGATCCCGGTGCCCGGCACCACGACGCCGCTGCCGAACGGGCTGCCGATGCTCTGCGTCACGCAGATCAGGTTGCCCTCGCGATCGGCGATCGAGAAGGAGGTGGTGTGGCCGGGATCCTCGCCTGCCGGCGCCTGCGGCATCCATTGCTCAGTCGGGCCGTTGATCGGCTTGCCGTCGCGCACCCGCGCTCGCAGCTGTTCGATGAAGCTGTCGGACAGGATCTCGGCGAGCTTCTCGGGCTTGGGATTGTTGTTGTTGATCCGGACGCCGGCGGCGAGGCGGATGGCGCGATAGACGATGTCGAGATGCTCGGTGCCGTTGCGTTCGAGCTTGCCGAGATCGAAACCGTCGAGGATGCGCAGGGTCAAGAGGAACTGGAAGCCCTCGCAGGCCGGCGGCGGCACGTGCACCTGCCGGCTGCGATAGGCGGCGGCGAGCGGCTCGCGCCATCGCGGGGCGACCCTGGCGAGATCGGCCATGGTCAGCGTGCCACCCTGCACCTTGAGGTGGGCGGTTATCGTCTCGCCGAGCGCGCCCCGGTAGAGATGATCCGGCCCCTTGGCGGCGATGTCGCGCAAGGTCGCCGCCAGCTCCGGCTGGCGCAGGATGTGGCCAAGCGTGACGCTTGTCCCGCCGTCACGCAGATAGTTGCGGGCCCAGTTCTCGTAGAGCTCGGGCCGCTCGCGTAGCAGTGGCGCCTGCTCGTTGAACTCGGTCACGCCGAACTCGGCGATCGGGAAGCCGTCCTGCGCGAGCGCGATCGCCGGGGCGAAGATCTGCTCCAGCGAGAGCCGACCATAGGCACGGTTGAGTTCGCACCAGCCGGCGAGGTTTCCCGGCGGTGCAACGGCGAGCGCGCCGCGCTCCAGATCGGACCGTTGCGTGAAGCGTTCGAGCGGGAAGCTTTCCGGCACGGGCGGCACGAAATCGAGCACGCGCACGCGCTTCTCGGCCGCGACCCACATGATCGCCGACCCCATGCCGGCAAGGCTCGACATGAACGGCTCGACTACGTTGAGCGCAGAGCCGACCGCGCCGACCGCGTCGAAGACGTTGCCACCCTGGCCGAGGATGCGCGCGCCGGCCTGTGCCGCCAGCGGGTGGGCGGCGGCGACCATGCCGTGCAGGGAGCTCATCGTCGGTCGGCGGCCATCCATCTCGTGCGTTCCCTTTATTGGTCTCGTTTGGGACCAGAGTAAGCGCGCCGTCATGGCTAGCGCTAGAACAGGCTGCCCTGTGCATCGTCGGGGCCGCCCCGACGGGAACGCATGGCGGGCTTTGGAGCAGGGACCGGTTCCGAAGCCGGATCGAACGGCTCCTGTATCTCCGGCCCATCATTGGCAACCTTGTTGACGCTGGCGCCTAGCCGGAACATCTCGAAGAAATCGTCGGGCGGCGGCCGCATCAGGCTCTGCACGGTCGCAGGCTCCGCCGAAGGATCGAGCCAGGCGTCGAACGCCTCGGGCGGTACGACGACCGGCGAGCGATGATGGATCGCCGCCATCTGCCCGTTCGCCGGGCCGGTGACGATCGCGACCGTGTCGATCTCGGAGCCGTCGGGGCTGTGCCAGGTCTCCCACAGGGCCGCGAAGGCAAAGAAGCGCTGATCCGGCCTGCGGAACAGATAGGGCCGGTTCTCCTGCTGGCGGCCCTCGCCGAGACGGTGCCATTCATAGAATCCGTCGGCCGGCATCAGGCAGCGCCTGCGGGTGAGGGCGGCGCGGAAGGACGGCTTCTCGCTGGCGCTCTCGCTGCGGACATTGATGACCAAAGGGTAGTCCTTGGGATCCTTGACCCAGCCCGGGATGAAGCCCCAGCGCATCAGGATGAACTGGCGTCGGCCCTCGTCGACGCGCACCACCGGCACCGGCTGCGTCGGCGCGATATTGTAGCGCGGCGGGAAATTCGGCTGCTCGCGATAGGCGAAGGCTTCGCGCATCGCCTCAGGCGGCAAGGTAATGGCATAGCGACCACACATATCCCGATCAGTTTCGCCTTATCGTGACTGGATCAAGACTTTGTTTGCGGTTGGCACAGCATAGTCGCAGCGCTTCCGGGGCCTCTTCATGTCTGCTTCCGCCACCGAGACATCACCGACCGCGGTGGGCGGAGCTGCTCCGCAACTCTCGACCGACTATCTCAACCGGCACAGCGAGGCGCTGATGCTGCTGGAGATGGTGCCGATCGACCGCGAGATCGTCGGCGATCTCAAGGCCTGGCGGGCCGTCGGCTATCACGAGCATTTCGCGACATCGCCGCTGCGTTGCGCCGACGAGGCGATGGCGGCCTATCGCGGGCTCGGCCAGCGCGAGGCCCAGAGCTTCGATGCGCTCTGCGCCGCCATGGATCGCCTGATCTACACGGCGACGGCGCTGCTCGACGAGATGCCGGCGGAGGAAGATCCAGGGTTGATCGTCGATATCGCCAGCCTGTCGCTGCGCCGCCTGATCGCGCGGGCCAATGCCTTCATCAACGCCAACGGCCGGGGCGAAGCGGCCTATATCGATCCGAACGCGGTGCAGGCCGATGTCGACGCCGTGATGGCGAGCTAAATTGACCGCTCGCCGCCGAGCAGGAATTCGCGGTTGCCGTCGCCGCCCTCGATCGGCGAGGGGATCAGCCCGCTGACGGCAAAGCCGAGAGCGGCGGCCATGTCCGCGATCTCCGTACAGATCTGCTGCTGCAGCGCCTCGTCTCGCAGCACGCCCTTCTTCAGGGCCGAGCGCTTCGTTTCGAATTGCGGCTTAACCAGCGCGACCAGCCGCGCTTTGGGCGCGAGCAGTGTCGCCACCGCCGGCAGCACCAGCTTCAGCGAGATGAAGCTGACATCGATCACCGCGAGCGTCGGCGCCTCGTCGAACAGGCCAGGATCGAGCGTGCGGATGTCCTGGCTTTCCAGGCTGGTCAGGCGGGGATGGCCATGCAGGCTCTCATGCAACTGCGCCTGGCCGACATCGACGGCGTAGACCTGGGCTGCTCCGCGCCGGAGCAGCACGTCGCTGAAGCCGCCGGTCGAGGCGCCGACATCGAGGCAGGTCAGCCCGGTCGGATCGAAACCGAAGGTGTCGAGCGCGGCGGCGAGCTTCACCCCGCCGCGCGAGACGTAAGGATGCGCCGCCTGCGCCTCGATTGCCGCCGTATTCGGAACCGTCTCCGAGGCCTTGCGCAGCACGACGCCGTCGGCGCTGACCAGGCCGGCGGCGATCGCGGCCTGCGCCCGCGCCCGGCTCTCGAACAGGCCGCGCTCGACCAGCAGCAGGTCGGCCCTAGAGCGGGGTGCGGAAAAGTGGGAACCGGTTTTTCGCATCAGCCCCGCTCTAAACGTTTGGAATCGATATTATCGCACCCCGCGGAACCGCCGGGTCCGATAATATCATGCCCGGCGCGGCAGGCCGGCGGTCATGCGTCAGGCGCGGCGGACGGCGCTGGCCGGGCCGAGCGCCTGTTCGACGGTGCGCACGATCCCGGCGGCGTCGAGCCCGGCTTGCGCGTACATCGCTTCCGGCTTGCCGTGGTCCTGGAAGATATCGGGCAGCACGAGACTGCGGATCTTCAGGCCGCGATCGAGTGCGCCCTCGCGCGCCAGCAATTGCAGGACATGGCTCCCGAAGCCACCGACCGAGCCTTCCTCGACCGTGACCAGCACCTCATGCTCCCTGGCGAGGCGCAGGATCATCTCCTCGTCGAGCGGCTTGGCGAAGCGGGCATCGGCGACCGTGGTCGAAAGCCCGCGCTGGCCGAGCTGCTCGGCGGCGGCGAGGCATTCGGCGAGGCGCGTGCCGAGCGAGAGCAAGGCGACCTGCGTGCCCTGCTTGACGATCCGGCCCTTGCCGATCTCGAGCGGGATGCCGTGCTGGGGCATCTCGACCCCGACGCCTTCGCCGCGCGGATAGCGGAAGGCGATCGGCCCATCGTCATAGGCGGCCGCGGTCGCGACCATATGCGTGAGCTCCGCCTCGTCGGCCGCCGCCATCACCACCATGTCGGGCAGGCAGGCGAGATAGGCGATGTCGAAGGCCCCCGCATGGGTCGCGCCATCGGCGCCGACCAGCCCGGCCCGGTCGAGCGCGAAGCGCACCGGCAGCTTCTGGATGGCGACGTCATGCACGACCTGATCA
>PNLY01000076.1 GCA_013823325.1 Methylobacterium sp. | reverse complement strand
CCTTCGCCGACATGCCGATCGTGCGCAAGCGCATCGACAATGCCGGCCTCGGCTGCGTGCTCTCCAACTCCTTCGGCTTCGGCGGCACCAACGCCACCATCGTGATGAAGCGCCTGGAGGCCTGAGAGAATTCTACCAGCATGGCCGTCTAACGCGGTCGCCTGCGCTTCCGGTGCTCACGGACCAAAAGTCCGCTCCGCTCCGGTTCTCGGCATCCACGCCAGCTGACTCACGCTGGCGAATTCTTGGAAGGTCTCTCCGACATGCTCTTCATGGTGATCGAGCATTTCGACCAGGCGCGGGTGAAGGAGATCTACGCCCGCTTCCATGAGCACGGCCGGATGATGCCCGAGGGCCTGACCTATGTCGACAGCTGGATCTCGGCGGATTTTGCCCGCTGCTTCCAGGTGATGGAGTGCGACGACGTCACCAAGCTGCAGGAATGGGTGCTGGCCTGGGGTGACCTCGCCCGGTTCGAGATCGTGCCGCTGGCGAGCTCGAAGGACACCGCGGCGGCGGTGAAGAAGCACCTCTGAGGTGACAGGTCTCGTCTAGACGATTATATGCCTCGTCTAGACGGAGCATCCGATGGCGTTCCACATCCGCGACCCCAGAACGGACAAGGCCGTGCGGCAGCTCGCGGCCCGCAAGGGCGTGAGCATGACCGAGGCCGTACGAGAGGCCGTCGAAAGCGAGCTTGCGCGGCTCGAAGAGGACAAGCGGCCGATGCTCGAGCGTATCCGGGATATTCAGGAGCGCGTCGCTGCTTATCCGAAGACCGGTTTGAAGGCTGACAAGGCGTTCTACGATTGGCTGTCGGGCGACGAATGATCTACGTCGACGCCTCGGCGATCGTCGCCATGATCCTGAGCGAGCCGGATGCGGCCGATCTCGCCAGCGCTCTTGATGGAGGCGATGCCGCGATAACCTCGCCCTTGGCGATCTACGAGGCATCGCTTGCGATCGCCCGGGTCAATGCCATTCCCGCGGCGATCGCCAGAGACGAGATTCATCTCACCTTGACCCGGATGTCGATCGCCATCGCGCCGATCGACGCGAGCCAGGGTGATATCGCCGTCTCCGCTTTCGACCGTTTCGGCAAGGGGCGCCATCCGGCGGCGCTCAACATGGGCGATTGTTTTGCCTATGCCTGCGCTGCCGTTCATGATGCTCGCATCCTGTTCAAGGGGCAGGATTTCAGCCAAACAGATCTGCCCTCCGCCCGCTCCGGCCCGTAAACACGAATAGTGATCCCCATGCTCCCCCTGATGCACAACAAGCGCGGCCTCGTCATGGGCGTCGCCAACCAGAATTCGATCGCCTGGGGCATTGCCCGGACCCTCCACGCGCATGGCGCCGAGATGGCCTTCACCTATCAGGGCGAGGCGCTCGGCAAGCGCGTCAAGCCGCTGGCAGAGAGCATCGGCTCGAAGCTGGTCATCCCCTGCGATGTCGAGGACGTCGCGACGGTCGACACCGCCTTCGCCGCGATCGACGAGGCCTGGGGCGGCGATCCCGAGCGCAATACGCTCGATTTCCTGATCCACGCCATCGGCTTCTCCGACAAGAACGAGCTCAAGGGGCTCTATGCCGACACCACCCGCGAGAACTTCTCGCGCACCATGGTGATCTCGTGCTTCTCGTTCACCGAGGCTGCCAAGCGCGCCGCGGCACGCATGCCGAACGGCGGCAGCATGATCACGCTGACCTATAGCGGTTCGACCCGCGTGATGCCGAACTACAATGTCATGGGCGTCGCCAAGGCCGCGCTCGAAGCCAGCATGCGCTACCTCGCCGCCGATTACGGGCCGAAGGGCATTCGGGTGAATGCGCTCTCGCCCGGGCCGGTGCGCACGCTGGCCGGCGCCGGCATCTCGGATGCGCGCGCCATGTATTCCTGGCAGCGCGCCAACTCGCCGCTGCGCAAATCGGTGACGCTGGAAGAGATCGGCGGCTCGGCGCTGTATTATCTCTCGGACCTGTCCGGGGGCGTTACTGGCGACATCCATCATATCGATGCCGGCTACCACATCACCTCGATGCCGGTTCTGGACGGATTGCGGGCCGCCGATACCGGCAACGGCGACTAACCCGACCAGGCCCTTCCGCCGCTCGCGCGGCAGGGCTATCCTCCTCGCCGGTGGAACCTTGGGCGCATGCCGTCGGTTCGATCAGTGAGCCATGGAGGGCGCTCATGGTCTTGGTGAAGTACGAGATCGTCCAGCACGATGGCGGCTGGGCCTACAAGGTCGGCGAAGCTCTCTCCGAAACCTTCCGCTCGCATGATGCGGCGCTCAAGGCAGCCAACAAGGCGGCTGCCCGCCAGAAGCGGCCCGGTGTTACCGATGGCATCGTCTACCAGGACGCCAAGGGCGAGTGGCACGAAGAGCTGGCCGATGGTCGTGACCGGCCCAACACCCGGATCGTCGACGGCCGCTGAAGCGTCGCCTCACCGCTGGGTGAAAAAGGTCAGAAGCACCTTGCCCTTCTCGCCGATGAGGCAGAGGAAGCGGCGCGGCTTGTCGGATTTGTCGGTCTTCAGATAGGCCTCGCCCATGATGATGCGCGTCACCGGCGTGTCCTCGACCTTGGTCTCGGCGACCGCGATCGTCAGCCCGTCCTCGTCGATATAGATGTCCTTGATCTCCGGCTCCCGCGCGGTCAGCGCCGCCATAGCGGTGGCCTTGCAGGCGGATAGTTCCGGCGAGGACGGTTTTTCGACGGGCGCAGGAGAAGCGGGCGCGGCGTTCTGGGCGAATGCTGGCGTGGCCAGCAGGATGAGGAACGCGGTCGTACAGGCGGTCTTGCGGATCATCATTTGAACCTCGGTTGTTGCCGAGGTTCAAACGCGCGGCGGCGAGACTGGTTCGAATCAGCCGTCCAGCGCCTGCCGGAGATCGGCGATCAGGTCGTCCGGGTGCTCCAGTCCGATCGAGAGGCGAACCAGCCCGTCGCCGACGCCCATGCTGGCGCGCACTTCCGGCGTGAAGCGCTGATGCGTCGTCGTTGCCGGATGCACGATCAGGCTCTTGGCGTCGCCGAGATTGTTGGAAATGCGGATCAGCCTGAGCCGGTTGAGAAAACGGTAGGCCGCATCCTTGCCGCCCGCCACCTCGAAGGCGATCAGCGTCGAGGGGCCGCTCATCTGCCTGGCGATGATCTCGGCCTGCGGATGGTCGGGGTCGCCGATGAAGGCGACATGCGGCAGGTCCTTGCGGCCCTTGAGCCAGGCGGCGACCGCGGTCGCGTTCTGCGCTTGCTGGCGGATGCGCAGGGGCAGCGTCTCCAGCGACTTCAGCATCACCCAGGCGTTGAAGGGCGACAGGACCGGGCCGGTCTGGCGCAGATAGGTCTGGATGTCGGCCTCGATCAGCGCCTTCGAACCGAGGATGAGGCCGCCGAGGCAGCGGCCCTGGCCGTCGATGTGCTTGGTGGCGGAATAGACGACGAGATCGGCGCCGAGCGCGAGCGGGCGCTGGAACAGCGGCGTGGCGAAGACATTGTCGACCACGAGGAGGATGCCGGCTTCCCTGGCGATCGCGGCGACGGCGGCGATGCCGATCACCTCCAGCGTCGGATTGGCCGGGCTCTCCAGGAAGAACAGCTTGGTGTTCGGCCTGATCGCGGCGCGCCACGCAGCAGGGTCGGTGCCGTCGACCAGCGTCGACTCGACGCCATAGCGCGGCAGGTGGTCCTCGATGACGTAACGACAGGAGCCGAACAGAGCGCGCGCCGCGACGACATGATCGCCGGCCCGGACCGGCGCCATCACGGCGGCAGTGACGGCCGCCATGCCGGTCGCGGTGGCGCGGCAGGCCTCGGCGCCCTCGAAAGTCGCCATGCGCTGCTCAAGCATGGCGACGGTCGGGTTGGAGAGGCGCCCGTACTGGAAGCCGGGATCAGTGTTGAGGAAGCGGCCCTCGGCCTGCTCGGCGCTGTCATAGACATGGCCTTGGGTCAGGAAGAGAGCTTCCGAGGTCTCGCCGAACTGCGAGCGCAGCGTGCCGGCGTGGACGAGCTGGGTTTCAGGGTGCAGCGCTGCCGCGCCGATCGCGTCGTTCGCCATGATATTTCGTCCAGTCCGTTCGGTATAACGGACGAAGGGAATATCACTGCCGCTTGCGTTCGTAAAGGCGAACGAATTTTCTGCATGAGGGACGCCGAAGCGGGCTTTAGGCGTCCCTCATGCCATGGCCGATGCGCTCAGGCGGCGAGGATGCGCTCGCTCTCGGTCATCGCCTCGCCGATATTGGGACGGCCCTGTCCGGTCATGATCAGGTCGCGCAGGCTGCCTTCGACATACATGCGCCAGCCCTGCGAGCAGGCCTCAAAGCATTCATAGCTCGGCACCAGACCGCGATGGGTGAAGGTGATCTCGGTGAGGTCGCCCTTGCTGGCGATGTCGAAGACGATGTCGGTGCCCTTCCACTCGGTCTCGTCCCGGGTGAAGCTGAAATAGTTGTCGAGCACGTGCCAGACGATCCTCTTGCCGGGGGTCGCCTCGATGATCGCGATGCGGCAGCGATGCAGGTCCTGGTAGCGGTAGGCGAAGACGTCGCCGACATGCTCGGTGCCGCCGCTGATCTCCTGCGACCACCAGCCGCGCACATTGCCGATGGCGGCGAAGGCGACGTCCGGCGACTGGGCGACGGTGAAGCTCATCGTGTAATCGCGATTGGTCATGACGCTCTCCCTTGCTGGTGCGATGGGAGAACCGTAGCCGGGCGCCTCGGGTCACCGAGAGTAACAAGTCGGGCGCGAAACCAATCCGGTATTGCAGTAGGTCGCCCCGGCGAGCGATCACACGGTGAGCGCGGCGTCAGGTTCCCGGGACGTTGGCGGGACTGACGACTTCGCCATCCTCCTTGGTAAACGGGCCGATCTTCGGGTTCGGCAAGATCTTCAGGACCTCCTCCGAAGGCCTGCAGAGCCGGGTTCCCTTGGGCGTCTCGACAATCGGGCGGTTGATCAGGATGGGGTGTGCCAGCATGAAGTCGATCAGCTCGGCATCGGTCCATTTCGCATTGCCCAGGTCGAGTTCAGCATAGGGCGTGCCCTTCTCGCGCAGGAGGCCGCGCGCGCCGATGCCGATGGCCCCGATCAACGCGACGAGCCTGGCACGGGTTGGCGGCTCGTTCAGATACTCGATGACGATGGGTTCCTCGCCGCTCTGTCGGATCATGGCGAGCGTATTGCGGGAGGTGCCGCAATCGGGATTGTGGAAGATCGTGATTGTCATGGCTGTTCCCCTGCGGTCTGGATCGCCGCGTCGCTGACCTGTGCTTGCAGCAGCCAGGTCATCGCCGCCAGGGCACAGAGCGCCCCTGCGAGCTCGGCCAGGATGAAGCCCGGCACATCGACGGTGCGGATTCCGGAAAATGTCTCGGTGAAGGACCGCGCGATCGCAACCGCCGGATTGGCGAAGGAGGTCGAGGCGGTGAACCAGTAGGCCGCGCAGATATAGAGCCCGACCAGCCAGGGGATCGCTTTCCGGTCGAAGCGAAGGCCTGCGAGGATCGTCGCGGCGAGGCCGAAGCTCGCTACCCCTTCCGAAAGCCATTGGGCATCGCCGGTGCGGATATTCAGCGACCTCTGGAGCAGCGGCAGCCCGAACATTGCATGGGCGATAACAGTGCCGGCGATGCCGCCGGCGACCTGGCCGAGAGCATAGAGGCCTGCCTCCCGGCGTGGCAGCTCGCCCTTGAGCGTAAGGATCAGGCTGATCGCGGGATTGAAATGCGCTCCCGAGATCGGCCCGAGCGTGGTGATCAGGACGACGAGCATCGCTCCCGTTGCCAGCGTGTTGGCGAGCAGGGCCAGCGCGGCATCCCGCGCGAGCGTGTCCGCCATGATCCCGGAACCGACGACGGCCGCGACGAGGAAGGCCGTGCCGACCGTTTCGGCAGCTACACGTTGCGGGAGCGGACTGGTCACGGTGCGACCGGCTCGCAGCACGTCGCGAGGGCGGCCACCGCCGGGCCGCAGACCTCGGGATGCCCCTGGCAGCAATCGCGCATCAGGAACGCGACGAGCCCCGACAGCGCCGGATAGGCCACGCTGTAGATGATCGAGCGCGCTTCGCGCCGTGATTGGATCAGGCCAGCCTGTTCGAGGTGGTTCAGGTGGAAGGAGAGTCGGGACGAGGAAGCGCCGACCGCTTCGCCGATCGCGCCGGCCGCGAGGCCATTCGGCCCGGCCGTCACCAGAAGCCGTACGATCCGCAGACGCGTCTCCTGCGACAGGGCGGCGAAGGCGTCGAGGGCTTGTGCTTCGGTCACTTTTATCTCAACATCTCAAGAGTAGTTGAGATGAATTTAGCGCAGGATGCATCTCGAAGCCAGCCCTGCTTTGATCGATTTTCAGGGCGATGCCCTGGAGCCGCATGCGTCCACGCCGCTGCTGCTCGATCATGCCGAGCGCATGGTCCAGCCGGGCTATCATGTGACCGAGGTGAAGGCCGGCGCATGACGGGCGCGGCCATATGCTCGTCGGCGAGTTCCGGGCGATCCTCGCTCAGGTCGCCGGGCGGATCGGCTTGGCCCCGAGGCACACCTGACCTTCGAGGTCGGGATGTGAGGTGAATCGATCCGGATCGTCGACATCGGCGCGTGCAGCTGCAGAATCATCGCATCATCCTGCGGCTGATTGCGCCGCCGGCGATCTGCAAGCCGCGTCACCGGGCTGCAGAGCGGGAAGCCAGCGCAGCATGCTGCGACCTGACATCGAAATCGAACTGCTGCTGACCTGCTCCGATCTAGCCGGCCGCGCGGCCGTTTGCCGGATTGCTATCCGCGGTCGCTCTCGCGCAGATGTTGACGGTCGAGGGCCAGAGCCATCAGGCTCGCAACGAGTTCGACGAGCGTGCCGGGCTGTGTCGGACGTTCCTGCGGGTCGAAGGCCAGGCCGATCACGGCCCGGCTGCCCGCGGAGCCCATCACCGGCCAGAAGTCGAAGCGCGAGCCGTCGAACGGGTAGACGTCGGCAAGAGCGACCTTGCCAGTCGTCAGTGAAGAGCGCGCCGCTTCGATATCGATCGGGGAGGGCTCGACGCCGCCACGCCTCAAGGTGAGCTCGACCGCGTCCTGCTGCATCGACATCAGGACCACAGGGACCTCGAAGAGCGCTTCAAGCGCATCGGCCGTGCGGGAGAAGATTGCCTCTGGACCGTCGGCGGCGACGAGGTTCTGGCCGTAAGATCGGGTGAGGGCTGCCTGCCGCATGGCCAGCGCTGCGTCGTCCGCCCTGCGACGGGCGGTAGAGGCCACGGCACTCGCGATCACGCCAACGATGAAGAGCAGGCCGATTGCCCAGATATTCGCGGGATCGTCGACGCGGAGCGTGAAGCGCGGCTCGGTGAGGAAGAAGTTGTAGGCGAGCGCCCCGAGAACGGCTGAAGCCAGCGACGGCCCCAGGCCAAAAGCGACGGCCGCGATGAGCACGGGCACGACGAAGACCAGCGACAGGTTCGGAATGGTCACCGTGCTGTCGAGCCCGACCCCCACCACCGTCGCGATGCCGGTCATCGCGCAGGCGATGAGATAGCGAACGGGAAGAGGAGTGCTCGACAGCTGCAAGGCGGGCAGCGTACCGGGCTCCGGGAAGAGCTTGAACTCCTGCGGAGAACTTTGAGCGCTCATCGCGACGTCTCCTTCTGCGATTGCCCTCTTGTCCGTGGAGTGCACCGGCATCGTCGGCGGCGATCTGGCTTCCGGGACAAGAAGGCGAATGATCACTCACAACGGCATCAGGCGGCCATATGATCCAGCTTCGGGCCGCATAAGGCCAGCATAAGCGCTTTCGAGGCGTGCTGCCGACGGTCGGAGTGCTCAGATTGCCGCGCCGTCGCTGACGATGTCCGCGCCGAGGTCGACGCGTACCGCCCGCACGATCTCCGCTTCCGCCTCGGCTCCGCGCCGGCGCGGATGAGGGGCCGTTATCCTGTGCTCGGCGATGATCTGGCCGGGAGCACCGGAGAGCACCACGACCCGGTCGGCGAGATAGGCGGCCTCGTCGATGTCGTGGGTGACGAACAGCACCGTCTTGCCGGTGCGGCGGCGGACCTCGATCAGCTCGTCCTGCAGGGTCTCGCGGGTGAGTGCGTCGAGCGCCGAGAAGGGCTCGTCCATCAGCAGGATCTCGGGTTCGACCGCGAGCGCGCGCGCCAGCGAGACGCGCTGGCGCTGGCCGCCGGAAAGCTGGTGCGGCCAGCGTTGGGCAAGCTGCCCGAGGCCGACGAGATCGAGCATCTGCTGCGCCTTGGCGAGGCGCTCGGCCCGCGGCGTCTGGCCTTCGAGGCCGAAGCCGACATTGGCGATCACCTTGCGCCAGGGCAGCAATCGTGAATCCTGGAAGACCAGGGCGACCGGCCGGCGGGTATTGTCCCTGGCATTGATCACGACCTCGCCGCCGCTCGGCCTGGCGAGGCCGGCGATGACGCGCAGCAGCGTCGACTTGCCGACACCGGAGGGGCCGACGATGGCGAGGAACTCGCCGCGCGCGACGGAGAGGTCGAGCTTGTGCAGCACCTCGGTCGCTTCGCCGTCGCGGGTGAAGGTGAGCGACAGCTCCTTGATGTCGATCACGCTTTCCAACGCAGCACCCATCCCTGGAAGGCGACGAACAGCGTGTCGAGCAGGCCATAGAGTGCCGCCATGGTCAGCATGTAGATCACGACGAGATCGGTCGCGAGCAGGCTGGAGGCCTGCATCATGCGCTGCCCGACCCCGGCGACGCCGAAAATCTCGGCCGCGACCACCGCCATCCAGGCCTGGCCGAGCGCGGTGCGCACGCCGATCAGGATGCCGGGTAGCGCCGCCGGCAGCATGATCTTGGTGAGGCGCTGGAGCGGCGAGCGGAAGCCGAAGGCATCGGCGACCTCGATCAGGTCGCGGTCAACGCCGCGGATCGCGCCCTGCGCCGCGAAGAAGACGATCCAGAACACGCCGATCGCGATGATGAACACTGCGGCCTGCGGGTTGACGCCGAACCAGATGATCGCGAACGGCACCCAGGCGAGGCCGGGGATCGGCCGCAGCACGCGAACCACCCAGGCGGTCGTCTCTTCGGCGATCCGGGACATGCCGGTGAAGACACCGAGGGCGATGCCGATGCCGGCGCCAGTGAAGAGGCCGATGAAGTAATGGCCGAGCGAACCCGTGATCGCCGAGAGCCAGGCGCCGGACCTGACCTCGCGCAGGAAGGCGGCGGGCAGGGCGCTCGGCCCCGGCAGGAAGGCCGGGTTGACGATGCCGAAATAGGGGATCGCCTCCCACAGCAGGAGGAAGGCGATAAGGCCCGTCAGGGCGAGGGCCGGAGCCCGCAGTGAACGCAAATCCGTAGCCCCGTCAGCCCTTGAGGGTGCGCTCGTAATACTGCGTCTCGAACAGGCCGTCGAACGGAAGTTCCTTCTCGAGCGAGCCGAGCTTGACCTGATAGGCCTGCATGGCGCGGGCCGGCTCGATGATCTTGCGCGGGTCGATCTCGAAGTGCGTCGCGGGCGAGGTCAGCGCCTTCTCGATCAGAGCGGGGTCGACGATGCCCTTGCCGAGCGCGGCGCCGACATGGGGCGCGGCCTTGGCCGGCGTCTTGACCAGCACGTCGGCGGCCTTGACCAGGCTGGAGACGAGCTTCTGCACGGCATCGGGGTTCTTGGTGGCGAAGGCGCCGGAGACGGCGACGACCGTGCCGGGCTGGCCAGGGAAGACGTCCTCGCCGCCGGCGATCAGCTTGATGCCGGGATTGCGGGTCTGGATGATGGTGAGCGCCGGCTCGCGCACGATCGCGCCCTCGACGGCGCCGGCGAGCACAGCCTGCTGCGTCGCATCGATGCCCATCGGCACGATCTCGACATCGCCCTTGTCGGCCTTGGCGACCTCCCAGAGCCAGTATTGCAGCACGGTGTTGGGCACCGAGCCGGCGGGCTGGGTGGCGAGGCGCGCGGGCTTGCCGGTCGAGGTTTTGTGCGCCTTGAAGGCGGCGGCTGCGCTCGTGCCGGTCGTGAAGAACTTCGCCAGGGCCGGGGCGGCGACGAAGACGTTCTCGCCGGTCGCAGTCGAGGCGACGACGCGGATGTCGACGCCGCGCGAGCGGGCGACGGCGAGCGGGGCGACACCGGCGACATAAAGGTCGATCGTGCCGGAGGCGAGCGCCTGGATCATGTTCGGGCCGGATTCGAACACGGTGAAAGCCGGAGCGAGCCCGGCCTGCTTCAGCCAGCCCTCGCCATTGGCGACGAAGATCGGCGCGGTGCCGATGATCGGGATGTAGCCGATCCGGGCGGGAACCGCTTCCTGGGCGAAAGCGCCGCCGAAGGGCAGCGTTGCGGCGAGCGACGAGCCGGCGAGCAGGAACTGGCGGCGGTCCATGATCGTAATTCCCCAAGCGGAGTGTGTTTTCAGTGCTATTGACGTCTGATAAAAGGATTTTCTATCTAAAGACAAGCATTGCCCTTCAAAAAGAAGAAAATTCTCCATTGCCTCAGTCTGGCAAAGGGTTTTTTCTCCATCGCTATGGATCGAGAGATGGACGCCATTGATCGCAAGATTCTGACTGTGCTGCAGGCTGACTCCAATATCTCGATAGCGGAGCTCGCCGATCGGGTCGGGCTGTCGCAGACCCCCTGCTGGAAGCGCATCCAGCGCCTCGAGCAGACCGGGGTGATCATCAAGCGCGTCGCCCTCGTCGCGCCCGAAAAGATCGGACTAGGCCTCACCGTCTTCGTCCAGATCGAGACGGCTGATCATTCCGGCCCCTGGCTGGAAAAGTTCGCGCAGAGCGTCGCGGCGATGCCGGAGGTGATCGAGTTCTACCGGATGGCCGGAGACGTCGACTACATGCTGCGCGTCGTCGTCGCCGACATGGCCGCCTACGACACCTTCTATAAGAAGCTGATCGAGACGATCCCACTCAAGAACGTCACCTCGCGCTTCGCCATGGAGCGGATCAAGGCGACGACCGCCTACAAGGTGCCGGACCTGCCGAAGGCGTCGTGAACGTCATTGCGAGCGAAGCGAAGCAATCCAGGGAACGTAGAACTCTGCCCTGGATTGCTTCGTCGCTAACGCCCCTCGCAATGACGCTTGAGCGCCGCGCAGCCCCCTCCAGCGACGCCAGGCACTTGCTCCCGCGGCCCCGCTCCCGCATGAACGCTCCGGGATTTCTCGAACGGGGCGCGCGCATGTCCAGCTATGTCATCGATCAGCCGAAGGTCGCCGCGATTCCCGTGGCCGGCGGCGGGCTCTTCCCGGTGCGCCGCATCTTCTGCGTCGGTCGCAACTACGCCGAGCACACCCGCGAGATGGGTGGCGATCCCGATCGCGAGGAGCCGTTCTTCTTCACCAAGCCGTCCGATGCCGTGCTGACCGGCGGCGCCGACATGCCCTATCCGCCCAAGACCGCCGACCTCCATCACGAGATGGAGCTTGTCGTCGCGATCGGTAAGGGCGGCAAGGATATCGCCGAGGCCGACGCGCTCTCCCATGTCTTCGGCTATGCCGCCGGCTTCGACATGACCCGTCGCGACCTGCAGGGCGCTGCCAAGAAGGCCGGCAAGCCCTGGGACATGGGCAAGGGCTTCGATTCCTCCGCTCCGATCGGCGAGCTCGTGCCGGCTGCCAAGGCCGGCCATCCCGACAAGGGGCTGATCGAGCTCAAGGTCAACGGCGCGGTGCGCCAGAGTTCCGATCTCGCCAAGATGATCTGGAACGTGCCGGAGACGATCTCGTACCTCTCCGGCTTCGTCACGCTGGCGCCGGGCGACCTGATCATGACCGGCACGCCGGAGGGCGTCGCCGCCGTCGTCAAGGGCGATCTGCTCGAAGGCGTCATCGCCGGCGTCGGCAGCGTCCGTGCCAAGATCGTCTGAGCAGCCGGCTCCAGGAGAAACACAATGCCTCTGACCCCCGACGCCTCCGGCGTGTTCCCGATCGCGCCGACCCCGTTCAACCCGGACGGCAGTGTTGACTGGACCTCCGCCGACCGGCTGTTCGAATTCTATCACGGCATCGGCTCGGATGGCGTCACCGTGCTCGGCATCATGGGCGAGGCCCCCAAGCTGGAGCCGGAGGAATCGATTGGCCTGGTCAAGCGTGCGGTCGCCAAGATGGGGGCTAAGCCGATCATCGTCGGCGTTTCCGCCCCGGGCTTTGCGGCGATGCGCTCGCTGGCACGGCAGGTGATGGACCTGGGCGCCGGCGGCGTGATGATCGCCCCGCCGACCAATCTGCGGACCGACGACCAGATCACCGGCTATTACGCTCAGGCCGTCGAGGCGATCGGTGCCGACATCCCCTTCGTCATCCAGGATTACCCGCTGACGCTCTCGGTGGTGATGACGCCGGCGGTGATCCGCAAGATCATCCAGGACAATCCGTCCTGCGTGATGCTGAAGCACGAGGACTGGCCGGGCCTGGAGAAGATCGCGACCCTGCGCAAGTTCGAGACGGAAGGGACGCTGCGGCGGGTCGCAATCTTGACCGGCAATGGCGGGCTCTTCCTCGATTTCGAGATGGAGCGCGGCGCCGACGGCGCCAATACCGGCTACGCCTTCCCGGAGTTGCTGATCGACGTGGTCAAGGCCAGCAAGGCCGGCCGCCGCGACGATGCCCACGACATCTTCGACGCGCATCTGCCGCTGCTGCGCTATGAGCAGCAGCAGGGCGTGGGCCTGGCCGTGCGCAAATATGTGATGATGAAGCGCGGCATCCTCAACCATGACGCGCAGCGCAAGCCGGGTCCGGGCCTGACCGCCGCCGCCAAGGCCGAGGTCGACTATCTGCTCGGACGCCTGGCAAAGCACGATCCGCGCGCGAAGCTGTGAGATGTAGCGTGGATCGTTCGGCTGGCCGTCAACCACCTTTGCCGAACTTTCGCTGAGGCTGTGGACGCAGAAGCCCAAGCCATGCAACCCTGAGCTGCGGCTTGGGGATTTGATATGCGTTTCGTTCTTCTGCTTGGTGGTGCTGCGCTGCTCGCGCTGGCATCGGCTGCGCCTGCATTTGCTCAAGCTGGCATCCGGCCGGAATGCCGGAGCATGGGAAACCCGCGAGCCTGTACCTGCGCGCTCAATAATGGCGGACAGATTAAGCAGGATCCGGGCCGCAGCTCCGGCCGCCAACGCTGGACCTGGGCCAAGCCGGGCACCGCCGCGCATATGGCCTATATGAATTGTGTCAACGGCTCGGGGTGAGCACCGCCGAGGCGTGATCGAAGCCGCCGCAACGCATAGCGCCGCGGCGATCTGTCCCGTCAATTCGCCAGCTGCACCAGCCGGTCGAGCGCCGGGCCGAAGCCGTTCAGCGCGATGTTGAACGAGACCACGTCGTTGCTGGACAGGTTGAGGGCTGCCGCCGTCAGCGTCTTGCCGCCCTTCATCGCGTCGGTCGCCACGGTCGGGAAGGAAATCGGCAGCAGGCAGCCGGCAGGGACGCAGGTCGAGAAGCGCAGGCCCTGGCCGAGATCCTTCTCGTCGAGCTTGAGCACGGCGCCGTTGTCGAGCTTGAGCCCGAACGGCATCAGGATCGTGCCTTCGGCGCGGCCATCCTTGGGTGGCCGCAATTCGATGGCGAAGACGCGCTGGTTGGTGCGGCTGTCGCCCTGCGATTGCGACAGCACGCAGAGCTTCTGGCCGTCGGTGATGCGGCAGTCGACCGTCCAGTCGCCATAGACTTCATTGACCGCCGAGGCGCCGTTCGGGAGACGCGCCGTCGCAGCGGCAGGCTGGCTCACGCTGGGCGCGGCGGCCGGAGCCTGTGCCGTCGTGGGCCGGGCGGCGGGGGCAGCCTGGCGCGGCGCCGGCCGTGCGGGAGCTGGGCGGGCGGCTGGCGCGCGCGGTGCCGGCTCTGACTGCGACTCCTCGGCCTGCTCGTTTGCCGGCGGTTCGGTCTGGGCGAAGGCAGAAACGGCCGGCAGGCTGATCCAGCCGGCGAGTAAGGTGGTAGCGAGAAGAAGATTTGCTTTGGTCACGTCAGGGTTCTCGTCGCGGCGGCTGGTCGGCGCGGGGAGATGCGGTTAGGGCATTAGTCAGGCATGTGCAAGTCTTCGTCGTAGCAGAGAAGCCCTTCTGCTCTGAGCTAATAGCTCAAAACTTGTTTTTATTTATTGCAAGAAGAGTTCTTGTTGTCGGTCCGGTCGCTTTGGCTGGTCGGATGCGGCTCAGGCCAGTCTGTCACGGCGACCGGCTTGCTGCGAGCGGCCCATTCCATACGCCGGCCAGCCAGGCCGGCGCCATATCGCGATGGTGGAAGCCGCGGCGGGCTCAGGCCTTCTTCTCGTCGGCGAGCTTCGCCACCCGGCGCAGCGAGAGCAGATAGCCCTGCGTGCCGAAGCCGGCGATGACGCCGTCGGCACGCAGCGACATGTAGGAATGGTGCCGGAAGCTCTCGCGCTTGTGCACGTTCGAGATATGGCACTCGATCACCGTGCCGTCGAAGGCGTTGAGCGCGTCGAGGATCGCGACCGAGGTGTGGGTGAAGGCGCCGGGGTTGATGACGATGCCGACCGCCTGCTCGCGCGCTTCGTGGATCCAGTCGATGATCTCGTATTCGCGGTTGGACTGGTGGAAGCGGATGTCGAGATCCAGCTCCTTGGCCAGCGCCCGGCAGGCGTCTTCGACATCGGCCAGGGTCTCCGAGCCGTAGATGTGCGGCTGGCGCTTGCCGAGCAGGTTCAGGTTCGGACCGTTGAGGACATAGACGAGACGGGACATGGGTACTCCTGAGGTCGCGGCCGCATGTTGCCGCGATCAGCGCACGAGGCAAGATCGGGTTGCCGATGGCGAAGGCTAGCCGCCGGCCTGCCGCTCGCTGGCGACGCCGAAATGGCAGATCGCCTCGCCGAGCTTGGGCGCGGTGTTCGGGAAGATGATGTAGCCGTCGCGCGGCGCCGTCACCTTGGTGCCGTCGGCGCGATGAGCGAGGATGGCGCCGGCCTTGAGCGCATCGCCGGTGCGCCAGCCCGTATCGGCGCGGTCGCCCTCGGTCTCGCAGAGCAGGACCTCGACCATCTCGATCACGTCGCGCAGAGCGGGCTTCGGCAGCGGCGCATCGACCAGCTGCAATTGCGCCAGCGTGTTGCGGATCGCGGCATAGCCGATATCGGCCGCCTTGGGATCGTCATGGGTGCCGCATTCCAGCGTCACCGCATAGCCGCCGCTGAAGCGCATGAACTCGGTCGTGCCATAGCCCTCGGTGACGTTGAGCCTGGGCACCGGCAGGCGGGCGCGGATGTCGAGCAGCCTGGCATAGTTGTCGAGCCAGCCATGGATCGCGGTGGAGACGCCCAGGCAGGAGGCGAGCGCCATTTCCTCCTCCGCTCGGGCGAAGGGCTCGAGCTCACCGCGGTTGTTGGACGGGCCGAAGAAGACGAAGGGCTCGCCCTCCTGCCGGAAGGAGTGGATGTCGAGCAGCGCGTCGTGCCGGCGCAGCAGGGCGCAGACCGGATTGCCGATCCGGTCCTCGTAATCGCCAGCCAAAGGCCGCTCGCGCAGGTCACGGTTGAAGTTGCGGTCGCCCTCGCGGGTCTTCAGGCGGAAAGCCTTGGGATTGGTGACGGGCAGGAAGGTGACCTCGCCGCGCAGGATCTTGGTCTGGCCTGCCCGGCACTCCTCGATGACGCGCCGGATCGCGGCCGGCCCGCAGGGCTCGTTGCCATGGACGGCGCCGGTCACGATCAATTTGGGGCCGGGCTTCAGGCCGATGAAGCTGACGGTCTCGAGCGGGCCGTCGTCGAGGTCGGTGGCGGTCACAGGTCGTATCTTTCGTCGGAAAAAGTTCAGGCCCTGCGGGTCTGCGAGTGCGGATCGAGGATGTCGCGCAGGCCGTCGCCGAGCAGGTTGAGGCCGAGCACGGTCAGGAAGATGGCGAGGCCCGGGAAGATCGAGATCCAGGGTGCGGTCGAGATCTGGTCGCGCGCGTCGGAGAGCATCGAGCCCCAGCTCGGGAAGGGCGGGCGGATGCCGAGGCCGAGGAAGGAGAGCGAGGCCTCGGCCAGCACGGCGCCGCCCATGCCGAGCGTGCCGATCACGATGATCGGGCCGGCGATGTTCGGCAGGATCTGGGTGAACATGATCCGGAAGGTGCCGTAGCCCAGCGATCTCGCCGCCTCGACATAGCCGAGCTGCTTGACCGAGAGGGTCGCGGCCCGGGTCAGCCGGCAGGTGAAGGACCAGTTGGTCAGGCCGAGCGCGATCAGCAGGCTGGTCAGGCCCGGCTGCAGGATCGCCATGATCGCCAGCGCGAAGACCAGCGAAGGGATGGCGAGCATCATGTTGGTCAGGCCGTTGACGAAATCGTCCCACCAGCCGCCCCAATAGGCGGCGGAGAGGCCGAGCGCAACGCCGATGCAGGTGTTGATCAATTGCGAGACGATGCCGACCGTCAGCGAGATGCGGGCGCCGTGCAGCACGCGGCTGTAGATGTCGCGGCCTTGCGCGTCGGTGCCGAACCAGAATTCGGAACCGGGCGGGATCTCGGCGTTCATCAGGTTGGCGTCCATCACCGGGTCGGTATGGGCGAGCCAGGGCGCGAATACGCCGCCGGCGACGACGAGGGCGAAGCAGGTGGCGCCGATCCAGAGGTTGGCACGGAACTTCATCGGTAAGCCTAGCTGTACTTGATGCGCGGATCGACGACGGCGCAGAGCACGTCGACGGCGATGTTCACGACCAGGAAAAAGAGCACGATCGTCAGGATGCAGCCCTGCACCGCCGGTATGTCGCGCCAGGTCACGCTGTCGACCAGCAGCGAGCCGAGGCCGGGCCAGGCGAAGAGCTTCTCGACCACGACGGCCTGGCCGAGCACCGAGCCGAATTGCAGGCCGAGCGTGGTCAGGACGATGACGAGGGCGTTGCGCGCGACGTGCCAGCGCATCACGCGATAGGAGCTTGCACCCTTGGCCCGCGCGGTGCGAACGAAATCGGCGTGCATCACCTCGAGCACCGCAGCCCGCGCCGTGCGGGCGAGCAGGGCCAGAGGCGAGACGCCGAGCGCGATCGCCGGCAGAACGATGTAGCGGGGATCGCCATCGCCATAGCCGAAGCTCGGGAACCAGTTCAGCGTCAGCGCGAAGGCGTACATCAGCAGCAGGCCGAGCCAGAACATCGGCAGCGACAGGCCGGAGACGGCGAAGACCATCGAGAGCATGTCGACCCAGCTGCCCGGTTTCAGCGCGGCCACGAAGCCGAGCGGCACGCCGATGACGATGGCGAAGGCCATGGCCGCGAGCGCGAGCTGCAGGCTCGGCCAGAGCCGCTCGCCGATCAGGGCGGTGACGGGCTGGCGGGTGCGGAAGGAATCGCCGAGATCGAAGGTTGCGAGGCCGCCGACATATTTGGCGAAGCGCAGCGGCAGCGGATCGTTGAGGCCGAACTGCTGGTTCATCCGCTCGATCGTCGCGGCGTCGATATTGCTGCGCCCGTCGGCCATCTGGCTGGTGGCGAAATTGCCGGGGATGACGCTGAACAGCACGAAGATCAGCGCGGCGACCGCCAGCAGGATCGGGATCGCCTGCAGCAGCCGGCGAAAGACATAAGGCAACATGACGATAGGCTCCTGAGCGTCGGGGCGTGGCCGACGGGCGGAGGCGGACAAACCCCCGCCGCCATGCGACGGCGGGGGCTCGGGATGGGGTTACTTCGCGGCCGGCGAGGTGGTGTCGACCCAGAGCTCCTCATAGCGCTGCAGCGCCAGCTCGGTCGAGTTGGGCTGGAGACCGTGCAGCCAGGGCTGATAGGCCATCACCGCCTTGTTGTAGTTGAAGAACCAGACCGGCGCTTCCTCCTGCAGCAGGGCGTTGGCTTTTTTCAGGAGGTCGAGCTGCTTGGCGGCGTCGGCCTCGTTCGAGGCGTCGTCGATCAGCTTGTCATAGGCCGCGTTCTTGAAGGTGGTGTAGTTGCAGGACGAGCGCGGCGTCGAGGAGTGGAAGCACTTCAGCGCCGTCAGCGTGTCCGGGCCCGAGGTGTTCGACCAGATATAGGCCTGGAAGTCGCCGCCCACGACGACGCCGCCGAGTGCCGAGGTCTCGACCGGCTTGACCTTCACCTTGATGCCGACCTTGGCGAGCATCGGGATCGTCGCCTCGACGATCGGTACGCCCCAGCTCTCGTTCGGCGTCGCGGTCCATTCGAACTCGAAGCCGTCGGGATAGCCGGCCTCGACCAGCAGCTTCTTGGCCTTGTCCGGATCGAAGGCGTAGGGCTTGGCGTCCTTGTCGAAGGCGGGCGAGGACAGCGGCAGCCAGCTCACCGCGCGATAGGCCTTGTCGCGGACCAGGCGCTTGATGATCAGGTCGCTGTCGATGGCGTGGTTGATCGCCTGGCGCACGCGCTTGTCGGAGAAGGGCTTGAAGGTCGGGTTCATGCCCATATTGCGGGTGAAGACCTCGGCGACCTCCAAAATGCCCTTCGACAGGTTCGGGTCGGCCTTGTAGGCGACATACTGGGTCGAGCCCAGGATCGAGACGTCGACCTCCTTGTTGCGGAAGGCGACGTCGCGGGCCGCAGCCTCGCCCATCGGCGAGATCACGAGCTTGTCGGCATAGGGCTTGCCGGCGAGGTAGTATTTGTCCCAGCGCTCGAAGGCCATGCGCGAGCCCGGCACGTGCTCGACGAACTTGAACGGCCCGAGGCCGATCGGCTTGTCGAAGAAGCCGGGCTGCTGGGCTTCCTTGGCCGGCAGGATCGCGGTCTGGCCCTGGAACAGGAAGTAGCCGGGATCGGCCTTGTCGGTCAGCGTCATCGAGAAGCTGGAATCGTCGATCTTCTTCAGGCCGGAAATTTCCTTGGCCTGGCCCTTCTGGACCTCGGTCGCGCCGACGATGCGGGCGACATAGCGCGCGCCCGGATAGTTCTTCGCCCCGTCCATGATGCGGGTATACGACCAGATGACGTCGTCCGAGGTCAGCTTGCGGCCGTTATGGAAGAGCGCGTTGTCGCGCAGCTTGTAGGTATAGGTCTTGCCGTCGGCCGAGACCTGGACGCTCTCGGCGATGTCGAGCACGGGCTTGCCGTTTTTGGAATCCCATTTGTAGAGCATGCCGTGCAGCGCATAGCCGTAGATCTCGTCCTGGATCTGGTTCGAGACATGGCTGTCATTGCTGACGAAGGAGGCGCCATAGGGCGCGGTGAAGCGGATCGTGCCGCCGCGGCGCGGCTCCTGGGCCTGCGCCTGCAGGGTGAAGGCCGCGAATGTCAGCGCGGTCGTGAAGGCAAGCTTTTTCAACACGTCGAAACCTCCCAATCTGTTGGTGAACTCTTCCGAGGTCGGCGCCGTTGGCCGGCGCCGATATTCGTTCCATCTGAGACTTTAGCGGGCTTTTGCGCCCTGTCTTCTTGTTTCCATTGTGCAGCGCGACGTTCAGGCCACGGCCGAACGCTCGTACACCACCTTGCCGCCGCGAATGGTGAGGTCGCAGCATGCGTCTTTCAGGATCTGCTCCGGCGAGGCCGAGAGCAGGTCACGCGAGAACACGGCGACATCGGCGAGGAAGCCGGGCTTGAGCTTGCCCTTCACCGCTTCCTGCTTCTGCGAGAAGGCGCCGTATTCGGTGTAGGCCTGCAACGCCTCTTCGATCGAGACGCGCTGGGCCTCGTCCATCACCGTGCCGCGCCAGGTCTGGCGCGTCAGCATGGTGTGGAAGTTCGGGAACGGGTCGGGGTCGCAGACCGGCGCGTCGCTGCCGGTCGCCGGCTTCAGGCCGAGATCGAACCAGGTCCGGAACGGATAGCTCGGCAGCGCCCGCTCCTCGCCGAGCACCTTGACGTAGGCGTCGCCGAAATCATGAATGAAGACCTGCTGCGGGCAGGGATAGATCCCGGCCTTGACCATGCGCTCGTGCTGCTGCGGCGTCGAGAAGCCGCAATGCTCGATGCGGTGGCGCCGGTCGGGATCGGGATAGGCAGCCAGCGCCTTCTCATAGGCGGTGATCAACTGCTCGATCGCCGCATCGCCGATGGCGTGGCAGGCGAGCTGGTAGCCCTTGGCGTGGGCGTCGAGCACCTGCCGTTCCAGCTCCTCATCCGAGAGCATCTGGACGCCGGTGGTCTTGTCGTCGCCGAGATAGGGCTCGCTCATCCAGGCGGTGCGCCCGCCGGCCGAGCCGTCGAGGAAGATCTTGACCGCGCCGACCATCAGCATCTCGTCGCCGGTGCCGGAGATCAGGCCCGCCTCATGGCATTGCGGCACGATCGAGCGGCCTTCGTCGCCGAGCAGAGCGAGCCAGGTGCGCACCGGCAGGCGGCCGTCGCGCTTGGCCTTGTGATAGGCCGCGATCTCGTTGAAGCCGGTGACCATCCCGACCGCCGCATCCATGCAGCTGGTGATCCCGAGCGAGAGCAGATAGTTGCCGCCGCGCTCGATCGCGGCGATCAGCTCCTCCTCGCTCGGCTCGGGAATCGCGGCCTTGACCGGGGCGCGGGCGTTCTCGGCCAGCAGACCGGTGAGCCGGCCGTTCTGCTGCTCGATCAGCCCTCCCGGCGGTGTCGGCGAGGTCTCGTCGATGCCGCCGAGCTCGAGCGCCAGCGAATTGCAGATCGAGATGTGGCCGCAGGTGCGGACCAGCATCACCGGGTTGTTCGGGGAGGCGCGGTCGAGCTCCTCGCGGAACGGGTGGCGGCCGGTGTCGAGCTTGGTCTGGTCGTAGCCGCGTGCCAGTACCCATTCGCCGGGCTTCAGCTTTGCAGCGCGCTGCGCGATCTGGCCGAGCAGAGCGTCCAGCGTCGGCGCATTGGCTGGGCGGGCGTCGACCCAGTCCATGGTCAGGCCGACCGAGATCAAATGGAGATGGGAATCGTTCAGCCCCGGCGTCGCCAGCCGGCCGGCGAGGTCGATGACCTTGGTCGCGGGCCCGACCAGATCGGCGATCTCGGCGTCATTGCCGGCGGCGAGCACCTTGTCGCCCCAGAGCGCCAGCGCCTCGACCACGCCCTCCTCGCGGCCGCACCAGATCGGCCCGCCGCGCAGTACGATATCGGCCTTGACGCTCATGCCGTTTGCTCCGTCGTCATCGTCGCTTCCTGTCGTCTTAATGGCTCAGAATTCGGCGGAACACCCGAGCACTCATCCTGAGGAGCAAGCGCAGCTTGCGTCTCGAAGGATGCTCCAGATGGTTCCGGAGCCTCCTGAAACATCCTTCGAGACGCCGCTTCGCGGCTCCTCAGGATGAGGACTATGGGTGTGCTCGCCATCTTTCAGATGTCGTCGAGCGGGAAGATCGGGCGGCGCACCTTCTTGTACGGCCGCTCCTTGAAGTTCTTGGTCGAGAGCGCGCCGGTGTCGACCTCGATCACCTCGCGGGCGATCGGCTCGAAGGCGGCACGGAAATGCTGCATCGACTTGACGATGACGGTCGACTTTCGCGTGGGATCGACGCCGAGCGAGGTGAACTGGGCGAGGTCGGTCGCCTGGCCGTTATGGGTGATGACGATGATCTCGACATCGTCGACCCGCAGCAGGGCCGAGAGCCCGTAATTGCGCCAGACGCCGCCGCCCATCGGCCCGTAGCAGATGAAGTGCCCGTCGGTCAGCGCCACGACATGGGCGTCGAGCTCGAGCGGGCCGCCTCCGGTCGACGGATCGACCTTGCCGCCGAGCTTCAGCCTGACGCGGTTGCCGACGCCGGCCGCCTGCGCCGCGAGCGCGGCTTCCGGATCGCGGATGGCGTGGAATCCGACATTCCTGAGGCCGGCGTCGAGCACGGCGCGCAGCAGGTTGGTCGCGTCGCCATAGGCGCCGGAGCCGGGATTGTCGGAATAGTCGGAGATCACCAGCGGCTTGCCGCCGGCCTCCGGCCCGAGCCGGCCTTCGCCCGCCTTGGCCCTGGCCATCGCCTCCTGCAGCGGGGTGAAGTGGATCGACGAGAAATGCCGCTGGTCCCAGGCATAGTCCATCAGCTCCTCGGCGATCGCCTGCGCCTTGCCGCGATCGTCATGGGTGACGGCGATGGAGGGGCCGATATCGTGGACATCGGCCGAGGAGAAACCGGCCTGAACGCTGACCACCAGCGCATCGCCCGCCGCCTCCAGCGCATCGCCGCGGCGCAGCAGCTCCATGAAGGGCGGTGAGGTCGTGCGTCCGCCGTCGAGCGCGTAGAGGATCCGCCGACGCGCCACCGCGACGCGCGGCCTGATCTCGCCTCGCATCGCCCGCTCCAGCAGCTGCGCGCCCTGCCAGGTCCGCTCATACTGGTCGATATGCGGATAGGTCCGGTAGGAGATTGTGGGGAAAGCCAAAGTTTGCCGCACGGACCTACGATGTGCTTCGTAAGTTATTGAAATATTTAAGCGCGATCGCGGTAGTGTTAAAGTTGAAAGTGCCGCAGTTTAGGCAAAGTGCTTCCGCAACTAGTGCGATTCCGTCTTAGGAGGGCTGGCGCGTCGGCTTAGCTTCTGATCGTCTCCAGGGAAGTGTGTTTGCCGAAATTGGCGCGCATGAACAGCGCTAGACATTGATTAACCAGGCGGCTGTCGGGCGCCCCCTGCCTCAAACTTGCATGCCCGACTAGAAGCGCTTTCGGTTTGGGGAAGGGGAGAGCGATTGATCTGGCGGTAGGCATTGTTTCGGTCGCAGCTGACCGGGTGAGCATATGCCAACCCGCCATCCAGGTGCCTGCCTTACGGCTAGGGCCAATGATCAGCCTTGATCCTTACTTCAGGAACCCCGCCACACAGCGCACTTTCTATTGCCGCGGAGTCGGGTGCCCGGATTTCAAATTGGAAACCCTACTTAGCCGATTAGCGTCGTTTGAATGCCTCCAGATGGCGCACGGCGACAGGCGCTTTCAAGAAAGTTGCTTGTTCAAAAAATATCCGGTGGAAAATTCAGTGTTTAATACTCGGAGCACCTAGCGTGGCCGAATATTTTCCGGCGTTTATCCGTTCTCGCACGGGGTGGGGCTCATATCTCAGCTGCTAAACCGTCTGGTTATCGGTAGGGCAGCGTCGATCAATGAGCAGTGACATACAGGGCTTCATTGCTACTTTTCTTGCGGAAATCGACGCCGGCAACGCTGCGATTTTTGCGGGCGCCGGCCTATCGGCTCCGGCCGGCTTTGTCGACTGGGCCAACCTGATCCGTCCGCTTGCCGAAGAGCTTCACCTCGACGTCGAGAAGGAAAGCGATCTGGTCGCTGTCGCGCAATTCCATGTGAACGCCAACCATCAGAACAGGCATGCCCTTCATACTGCCATCGTCAACGCTTTCTCGGCGGATAACCCGCCAACCCGCAATCATCGACTTTTGGCACGGCTTCCGATCACGACCTACTGGACGACGAACTACGACCGACTAATCGAGACGGCGTTGAGAGACGCAGGAAAGATTGTCGACGTCAAATGGGCTGTGCCACAGTTGGCAAACACGCAGCCTCGACGCGATGCTATCGTCTACAAAATGCATGGTGATGTTGAGCGTCCCGATGAGGCTGTAGCGACGCGAGATGATTACGAGCGGTATGTTAGTGACCGAGGGGCATTCATAAACGCGCTGGCCGGCGATCTCGTCTCGAAAACATTCTTATTTTTAGGTTTTAGCTTCACGGATCCAAATCTTGAGCAAGTGTTGGCTCGAGTACGGATCACATACAAGGACAATCAGCGGCGCCACTTTGCGATTTTTCGCAACAGGACACGCCGCAAGGGCGAGAGTAAAGCCGCGTTCGAGTACGGAAAAATTCGCCAAGCGCTGGTGCTCGAAGACCTGAAACGCTTCAACATCCGCCCTGTGCTGGTCGACGAGTACAGCGAAATCACCACGATACTGACTGAAATCGAACGGCAGTACCGTAGCCGCACCGTTTTCGTTTCATCGAGCGCAAGTGATTTTGCCCCTTGGGGGGAGCCGGCCGTCGCTAGCTTCATGCGCACACTTGGTTCCGCTTTGATCTCGGCAAAGTCTCGCATTGCGACGGGCATGGGTCTCGGCGTCGGTAATGCGCTGTTTACCGGCGCGCTCGAGGCGGTTTACGCCGACCGCCAAAGTCATCTCGAAGACCGGATCGTGATGCGCCCGTTTCCGCAATACATCGCCGACGAAGCGAGGCGGAAGGAAATCTGGGAAACCTATCGTCAGGAAATAATTTCGTCAGCGGGCATCGCGCTGTTCCTGTTCGGAAACAAGAAGGCCGATGAGAGCACGGTTATTGCGGACGGAATGATCCGCGAATTCGAGATCGCCCGCCAACACGGTCTCACCTGCCTTCCCGTCGGAGCTACTGGCTATGCCGCCGCGGAGTTGGCCGATCGCTTGATCGGGAGTGGTGCTGATGGAGACGCGATGTTGCTGGCGGTCCTGAAGGAGCTCCGCGACCCGCGCGAGAATCTCAACGAGCTTATCGACCCGATCCTGAAATTTGCCGCGGCTGCGCGAAAGGCACGATAAGCCGATGCACAAAGTCTTCATCAGCTATCACCACGCCAATGACCAGTGGGCCAAGAACCAGTTGCAGCAATGGGCCTATCAATATGGTCTCTTCCTTGACGTCTCCGTTGACACGAACGATGTCAACGAAGGACTTCCCACTGAAAGCATCCGCCGGATCATCCGAGATGATTATCTTATGGATTCGAGCGTCACGATTGTTCTGGTCGGTGTTGAGACTTGGGGCAGGAAACACGTCGACTGGGAGATCTACTCCAGCATGTATGATGGGGCGGTCAATAAGAAGTCCGGAATCCTGGTTGTTCAACTCCCGTCCGTCTCCCCCCAATATTGGACGGCGGCGCACGAGGTCGAGAAAAGTACCGTTTATCCCGATTGCACCTCGTGGAGCACCATTACGGACCGGGCGGAATATGAGCGGCGCTACCCGTATTTGCCTGCCCGCATAATTGACAATTTGCTGGCTCCGAAAGCGAAGGTATCCGTCACGACTTGGGACCGTATCGCGGGAGACTTGAACAATCTCGTGACGATGATAGACGCGGCTTATAACGATCGAATGTCATGCGAATACGATCTTTCGCGGCCGATGCGCTCGAAAAACGCACCGGCATTCATTTAAGCCTGAGCTTGAATTTCAGCGAATCTGTTGGCCGCTGAGCGGCGGATAATAAGACGTAAGAAAATTTAGGGAGAACCGGTGTCCACGTTCACGGAAAGCCGCATCAGGAGGCGTGCGCAACAGAAGGTCGGAACCTCAAGGACGGCGAAGGCTGTTCTCACGGAGGAGGTCGCGACAGCAAAAGCCAAGACGAGCTTCGACATTTTTCTCAGTCATTCGACGGCCGACGCTGAGATCATTCTTGGCGTCAAAGGTGTTCTGGAGGATTATGGAAAATCGGTCTATGTCGACTGGCTCGAAGATCCACAGTTGGACAGAAGCAATGTCACTCCGGCGACTGCTGAAGTTATTAGGGCTCGAATGCGCCAGTGCGAGTCACTCGTCTATGTGCACTCCACAAATTCGGGATCGTCTAAATGGATGCCTTGGGAATTGGGATTCTTCGATGGCTTCAACGGGGCAGTGGCGATACTTCCTGTAACGAAGGTTGAGCAATACCGCTACGAAGGCCAGGAATATCTGGGCATCTATCCGTATCTGGACGAGGCGCCGGCTCAGGGTAGCGAGGTCAATCAAATGTGGGTCAACAGAAGTTCGAAATCTCGGCAATGGAACACCTGGGTCATTGATCCCAAAACATTTCGCTAGGTGAGCTAGGCGCCTTAGCCGGGCCCCTTCAAAGTTTGTCGGAGAACATCGTCGGAACCCCTTTGGCTCCGGCAAAACTGATCGTAGCAATAATCAGAATTGTCACTGCGCGAATGAGATCTCTGCAATGTCACATCTGGAACGGCGCGCGAGGCTCAAAGAGCATCCGCCACACGACTGCCTTTCCCGCCTCTCATTTCTCGCGCATGGCGCGCCCGTTCTGGATGAACAAGCTCAATAGGTTTGCATGCCCCCGAGCATCATCGATAGCTCGGTGGGTGTGCTCGACCTCACCCAGCCATTCGGGCGGATAATGCGCGACATCGCATTCCCAGCGGCCACGACTCGTACCGCCAGCGACCATCGACATTAGGCGCAGAGGCCCACGCCGGAAGAGGCAATCGGAAGTCGCCGAGAAACGCAACCCTTCTCGTCAAAAATGGTCGCGCAGATAATTTTGGTACCCAACGGACGTTTTTAACATGTAGATGTGCCCGTTGACTACGAACCCGTCTAATTGATGGCTCTTCACATAAGATGAGATATCTGAAATAGAGTTTATAAAGCCTTTGTTCTTAAAGTTTAAGGATGTATTGCATAGAACTCCATAGTTTGTTAGCGATTTGAATGCTGTTAACAGTTCAAACAGCGGAAAATTGCTTGCAGAAGACACGGTTTGAAGGCGGGCTGTTCGGTTCACATGGGTAACTGCTGCAAGCTTATCAGTGGAGGCCTTATAGGTATAAAGCATGAATGGGCTCGCCTGATCGCATCCAAACCATTTTTTAGCGTCATTTTCCAAGCAGACAGGCGCGATCGGACGAAACTGCTCCCGCTGCTTGATGACGTTCAGTCGCTCTCTGGTGCTGGCTTTAAAAGGTGCCGCCAAGATGGAGCGATTACCAAGAGCGCGGGGTCCGATTTCACAACGACCGCTTATCCACCCCAAGATCAGGTCACTTGCCAACATTGCGGCTGCGGTCGTAACGCTCGGCTCCCAATGGTCAAACTGAGAGCTATCGACAGCTTCGTCGGACTGAAAGTGCGGGCCAGAGTATACGTCCCACGCAATCTTTGGGTCGCCAGTCAAATGAAACTGCGCGTCGACGGCAGTGCCAATCGCCGATCCCGAGTCGTTCGCCACCGGGGGGACGAACACATCGCTGAATAATCCTGAATTTCTCCACTTAGTGTTCCAGTCGCAGTTTAATCCGCATCCCCCCGCGATCAACAGCGGCATTCCTCGTTTCAATTTTGTCTCAGCAAACTGATGAAAGCGGTCGAACAATCGGTCGCTAAAGATGCCTGCAAAATTTCGGAATTCCGGATCGTCCAGCCCAACGTTGTAGTGTGAGAACTCTTTCAAGACTTCACAATCGCGAGGTTTAAGATGCTTGCAATCCTGCAGCAGAAAAGACGTAATCGCTAGCTCCTCGCTGGAAGGCAGACTTCTTTTCGAGTACGAGGCGAGTGCCATAAGTTTCCCGGCATCGGATAAACGGGAAAATTCTGCAGTGTTTTTGTCGAAAGTAGGGTCTGCCAATGCGTAAAGCATGGCGTAGCGATGGCCAGGTTCTGGCATCACATCAGCAATCTTCGTGATATTGAGTTCAGCATCGATCTCGTAGAATGCACCGATGACGCCTTCCCAGAGCAAGGCGTAGCACGGATTCCCCCTCGGCAGGTTCGACATCCCAAACGCGCACAAAAGATGCGACCGTTCATGGGACGAAGAAAAGACGTCGATCGTTTTGCCCAAAAAGTTCCTCTTGCTGACGATCACCTGATCGTTGTTACTGCCGTGGTAATCAGATACCGGCTCACCCCCATTCGAAGCGTCGCCGGGCCACCAGCCGCCTCTACATAGCACGTCGGGAATGGCATGAAGCCCGGCAAGTGCGTCGAATGCGTCGGGGACCGACAGCGGCGAATGCCGGTACTTCGAGCTCTTCTCGGCCTCAAAGGAGAATACCAAGCGGCGGTCTTCGAGATAGGCAAATGCACCGTCATGGCCCGGATTGTAAGAAAGTATCTTCATACTGAAACTCCGCTGAAAGCCGGGCTTTCCGGGGCTTCGAGACCCGTAGCCATATTTTTGAGTGTCGATGGGCCGTAGGCCCGAGCTCGCATCGATTGGACGTGGGTCATGGTTGGAAGTCGGCGAGTGTCGAGGCGCCCCGCAAGCTGAGAGGAGCGAGAGGGCCAAGTGTTGAAATGCAATTTCATGGGCAGGTGCGGGATCGGAGTTGGATCCCAAAGCACACGTCGGTGGACGAGTAAGTCATCCACAAACCACCGAATCTCGAATGGGGTCCATTCGATGGCATACTTATGCATGCCCTTAGAAGCATCGAATCCCAGTTCGATGTAGCTTGGAGAACCTCGATAGCCGTAGTCGAACTTGGCGCCCTCGTAGCCTGGGTTATAGAAGACATTCACGATTAGGCGGTGCGGCTTATTGCCGACTATCTCAACGTCAATTTCCTGGTGCGGCGAGTTGCGGTGAAGGAAGAACCCGGTGACCACCCCCGGCGCGTCCGACGCTTGGAAAAATGCTTCGAACCTCCCAAAAAGATAGTCGGCATGGCTGGTCAGAGCGCCTGCGCTGTATTGTCGAACTCCTAGCTCTTCGCGGCGAACGTGTATCGTCGCCCCCTCAAAACCATTGAGCTCGACGTTCTGAGGACGGAACAGCGCCAAGTTGCCAGTGAACGTGTCTGATCGGAGGGACCAGCGCAGCGGGTTGAGCTCGCCGGAACCATCATCCACGTCGACCCAACTTTCCACACCCTCAGGCGCGAGGGGTGCGATCTGAATTCCAGGCCAATCGCGGTGATCCTGTTCGACAACCCATGGGGACCGATCCCACTTGGGTGTTGTGCGCTTATCGGCCAGGACAGGTTGCCCGTACGTTTCGACGATATGCCGCCGCCCCAGATCATCCAGCCTTGGAAACGAGCACAAAGGTGGCACGCTCCTAAGGTGCTCGCAGAGATGCCGCCAAGCGTTAGCGTTGCTGGGATCAAGCACGATGACGTCCGCGCCATCGAGGCTCGCTAGAATGTCTAGGACGTTTTGGCTTTCAAGATCACTTGGATGCGCGGTTACTATGAACTTGGCTTGTGGATAGCCGCGTCGAAGGCTCTCGACCAATGGGTCGAGACACCCCACGTTGACGTACGCATTAAAGACCCGATCAGAACCGCCCTCTCGAAGCTCCTGCAATTCGCGGCAGGGCAGACCTTCTAGCA
>PNLY01000075.1 GCA_013823325.1 Methylobacterium sp. | reverse complement strand
GTCATAGGCCTCGACCGTGAAACCCTCGGCCGGACCGTGCTTGGCCAGCCGCGCCGCGAGGCCGGCCCGCGCCTGCGCTTCGAGCTCCTCGGCCTCGTCGCGTCCCTCCTCGCCGAAGCGCGGCAGGATCGGCTTGCGCGTGCCGACACGCCAGGAGCAGCGCCGGGCGATCTCGACGGTCGAGGCCAGCGCCTCCGGCAGGTCGGCGAAGCGCCGCTTCATCTCCTCGCGGCTGGCGAAGAAATGCGCGGGTGATACCCGCCGACGCTCGCCATCGGAGAGTAGACGCCCCGCCGCCACGGCGAGCAGCGCGTCATGCGCCTCGAAATCGGCCGGCTTGGCGAAGAAGGGTTCGTTGGTCGCGACGATGGGCAGGTCGTTGTCATAGGCGAGCCTGAGCAAGCCGGCCTCGACCGCCGTCTCGTCCTCGCGCTCATGGCGCTGGATCTCGACATAGAGCCGGTCGCCGAAGATCGCCGAGAGGCGCTGCAATCGCGCTTCCGCCTGTGCCGGCTGGCCCGCGCGCAAGGCGAGGTCGAGCGGCCCGCCCGCTCCACCGGTCAGGGCAATGATATCGTTGTGATAGGCTGCGAGATGGTCGATGCTCGCGACCGGGCTGCCGCCGGCCGCAGCGAGGCAGGCTTCCGTCACCAGCTTCATCAGATTGCCGTAGCCGGCTTCGCTGGTCGCCAGCAGCACGACATGCGGCATCACGCTCTGGAGCGGCTTGCGCCCGCCTGTGTCCTCATCGGCGAAATCGACCGAAAGCTGCACGCCGGCGATCGGCTGGATGCCGGCGCTCGCCAGCTTCTCGGAGAATTCGAGTGCGCCGAACAGGTTGTTGGTATCGGTCAGGGCCATCGCCGGCTGGCCGTCGCCGGCGGCGAGCTTGGCGAGCGCGCCGACCTGGATCGCGCCTTCGAGCAGCGAATAGCTCGAATGGACATGGAGGTGGACGAAGCCGACCTCGTCCTGAACCTGTGTATCGTCTTTGCGGTCGGTCATCGCGCCCTCCGGCGCGCCGTCCACTCAGCCGCGAAGCTGGGTGGAAGAATCTGCGCCGATTCTCAATTCCGGAGCATGCTCCGAACCGCTTATGGCGCGCCACCCCTGCCCGGTCGAGCCGGTCCATCTGCGCGGCTGTGGATGCCGGCGCGATGGCACTTGGCTGCGGCCACGAGACGCCGCTCAGACATGCGGTCCCGAGGCCAGGGCCGCCCAGACCCAGATCATTCCGACGAAGAGAGCGAGCGCCAGGAATTCCACGGCTCCGGCCATCAGCTTGCGGGCGATCACCATGACCCATCTCCTTTGTTCTCTATATGTTCAATTTAGTTCCCTTCTTGTTCACGTCAATATCGCAACGTCAGCGCGGATCGGAAGATGCTGGGCGCGGTTAACGCGCATTTGCCGACGCTGCAGACGCGTTTACGGGAACGCCGCCGGCCACACGGAATCAGATAGGGTCGCGACATGTCTCCTTTTCCCGATCAAGCGCATTCCAAACGGCGCGACGAAGCAATCGGCCTGCTGCTCATGGCGACGGCGATGCTGATCATCCCGAGCTCCGACGCCATCGCCAAATATCTCAGCGGCGCCCACTCCCCGGCCTTCCTCAGCTGGGTGCGCTATATCGCGGCGCTCGGTTTCATCCTGCCGGTGGCCCTGATCCAGCGCGGGCGAGCACCGGAGCCGGCGCACGCTCCGGCGTCGCGTGCCCGATACTGGCTTGCCCAGGTCGTGCGCACCGCTTTCCTGGTCGCGGCGATGACGCTCTATTTCGTGGCGATCGCGCGCATCCCGCTGGCCGATGCGCTCGGCGCCTATTTTATCGCCCCGATCGCAGCGACCTTGCTTGCCGCAATCGCGCTGCGCGAGCGGCTAGATCGCCGGAAGCTCTCGGCGGTGGTCTTGGGGTTCGTCGGCGCGATCCTCGTCGTGCGCCCCGGGACCGAGACCAGCGCCGACACGTTGATCGCGCTCGCCTCTGGCTTCTGCATGGCCTGCTATCTGGTACTGACGCGGGCGACAGCGCAGGGCAGATCGCCGGTTTCAACCCTGACGATCCAGCTCGTGCTCGGCATCCTGATGCTGATGCCCTTCGCCGTACTGCAATGGACCATGCCGACGCGTGAGGGCCTGCTGCTCATTCTGCTGATGGGCCTCGTCTCGACGCTCAGCAATCTGATGACGATCAGCGCCTTCCGCCTCGCGTCGGTCGGGACGCTCTCGCCCCTGGTCTATCTCGAGCTGATCGGCGCCACCGCGCTCGGCTTTGCCCTGTTCGGCGACCTGCCCTCGCCGATGACTTGGGCGGGGATCGCGGTGATCGTCGCAGCCGGGCTGATCGTCGCCACGGCACCACCGGGAGCGCGGCGCTGAGCAGCCTTCAGTTCACCAGCGCATTCAACGCCGTGACGATGGAGCGCGGCTCGATCTCGCGCGGCGTCTCGTCGAAGGCGGCGCGATAGTAGTCGAGCATGCTGAGCTGCTCAAAACTGTCCCAGATCTCCTCGTCGTTCATCGCCTGGCTGCGCTCCTCGAGATTGAGGATCATGCCGAAGTCCTCGGGCCCCGTGCCGTAGACGAGCGGCGGAGGCAGCGGCTCGGTGCGCAATTCGTTCTCGGCCGCAGCGATCGCGGCGAGCGCGCCCGGCACCCAGACGCGATGATAGGCGTTGGCGACGTCACGCTCGGCGTCTCCCGTGCCGGTCAGCACCGCGCGGCAGGCGGCTGCAAACGCATCGACCATGCCGTTGCGCTCGGCCAGGCGGTCGGCCGCGTTGTAGTTGGCGTGGATCGGATCGACATAGGCGAATTCGTTCTGCAGCAGCCGCGCCGGCTCGCCCTGCAGGAAGAGCCAGGGATAGGTGTTGTCGATCAGGATCTGCCCCGGCAGCAGATGGGCCGCCTGGTTGTCGCCGGAGGCACTGAAGAACTGCTGCTCGGCACCCTTGCAGGTCACGTTCGGATTGGGCGTCAGTGGCAGTCCGGGCCGGTCCGGCATCCGGATCGCGGCCATGTAGACGAGCACCTTGGCGACACGGGTGTTGCGCGAGCGCCCGTGCCAGAGCGCCTGCTCGGTGTCGGATGAAAAGCGCTGGACGCGCAGCAGGCGGAAGCGTTCCTGCGCTGCCACGGCCCGGTCGGGAGAACGGCGACGCCCCATCTCAGCCGCCGATCAGCACGGTCGGCTCGCCCATGGCGATCTTGTTCGGCGGCCCGACCGCCTCGATGATCGTGTCGCCCATGCGGCAAAGCGGCAAGCCGTTGACCAGCACGGTCTGCGAGCCGTCGATCACCACGCCAGGCCCGTGTGGCGGGATCGGCAGCGGCGTCAAGCAGGCGTGGATGTCGGCGCCGCCGGCGGCGCTCGTGATCGTCGAGCCCATGGTGGTCGCTGCCGTGGCCTTGACGCCCTCCTCCGCCGTCTTCGCGGCGGCCGCGCCGGGCGTTGGGGCGGCAGCCACCGTCGCCGCCTCTGCGGTTGTGATCGCCGCGTCGGAGGTCGCCTTGGCCGACTGGATCGCCGCCGCGGCCGCGGCCGGAACGCCGCGCCAGGCGGGTTTGCTGCCGATGATCACGTTGAAGCTACCCGGCCCTGGTTGCAGCATGCCGGGCAGCGGGTGGATGACCGGGTCGAGGATGCGGGCAGCGGGGCGACCGGCTCCTCCTCCCCCGCCTCCGCTACCACCTCCACCGCCTCCGCCCGGCGCTGACGGAGAGGCCGGCGCCGGCGGAGTGAAGACTTTTGCGCGCGCCTCGGCTGAGGGCCAGAGTGTGCTGAGGGCGACATTGGGGCTGGGCGGCAGCGATGCGATCGGGATTCCGTTGATCGTCGAACCGGGCAGCTTGCCGGCCGCACAGGCAGCCTGGAGCGCCGGCAGCTCGACAGCCCAGAACACCTTCTGAACGGGGCGGCCCAGCAGCAGCACGACATGTCCCGAAGCGCCTTCGGCGAATTCACGCGAGGCCAGGCCCCAGAACGAGTTCTGCAGCGCCGCCGCATCCGCCTCGACACCGAACATGGCGGCATTGCCGATGGTCGCGGCAGCCTTGTCGGGATGTCCGTCTGGCAGGCGGCTTCCCTTCATCAGATTGTCGATCGCACGTTTCGGATTGGTCTCGCTGATTCCAGCCGCCTGCGCGACCGCGAACAGGAAATCGTCGCTCGACAGCAGGGCGGCGCGCTCCGTATCGTCGATCAGCGCATAGCCCGTGCCGTCCTGGCAGTTCCGCTTCGCCTCCTCGGAAACCGCTGAATAGAGTATCACGTCTGGGCCGGCGGGCGCGGCAGAAACCTGGCTCGCCAAGGCGCGCAGCTCGTCCAGGCTCGCTCCCGGCTTGATCTGTGCGATCGCGTCCTTCGCGCTGAGCTTGGCCATCTCAGAAGATCTCGACCATCGGATCCTCGGCGACGAAATCGACGCCGGTGATCCTCTCTCCGAACAGCGGCACCGGGTGGAGCATGGCGTAGATGCGCAGACGCTCCTGGATCCGCGCGAGAACGGCCGGGGTGAAGCTCACCCGCGGCAATGGCGATCCGCCGAGCTTGGCCCCGATATGCGAGGCGACGATGCGGTTGTCGGTCGGAGCCGGGTTGCTCGTCGAGAACCGCCAGCCGAAATGGAATGCCGGAAACCCCGGCGCATGAACCCGCAGGGCATGCGGGCCGCCCGGATAGAGCATCCGGTTGAGATCGACGACCTGCCAGCCATCCTCGTCGATCGGGAACCGACCGCTGCGATCGTAATCTGGCACCTGGTTCTGGTTCATCCTGCTGCCCCAATAGGCGACGGCCCGTCGGCTGCGTCTCACGCTACAACCATCTGCGCCCGCTTGCGATGATTTCGCAGCGCGTGGCGAAATCCGCCCTGAAGCCAGCAATGGTGGAAGCAGCGATGACATTGCAATGGTGACGCTCGGGAACGAGCCGTATAGTGTTCTGGATAGGCCTTGAGATAGCGAGAACCGGATGTCGTGGTACAGTAAGGTCGTCTGGTCCGAAGGCTTGTTCCTGCGGCCGCATCATCTGCAGCAGAACGATCGCTATCTCGAGAACCTGCTGGAGAATCGCGTCCGGCACGTCACGCCCTATCCGTGGGGGTTCTCGGTGCTCGAGATCGACCGCGACCTGGCCCAGCAGAGCCGCATCGGATTGCGGCGCGCCGTCGGCGTGATGCCGGACGGCACGCCCTTCGCCATGCCGGACAATTCGCCTTTGCCGCCCGCCATCGAGGTGCCGGAGAACGCCGCCGGCCAGATCGCCTGGCTGTCGCTGCCGCTCGCCGCCTCCAATACCCGCGAGGTCGAGGACAGCCTGAACGGCTCGGCCAGCCGCTTCTATCCGGCGACCGAGATGCTGATCGACTCGACCGCCTCGCTGCGCGTCGACGAGGAGATCGATATCGCCCATCCGCGCTTCGGCCTGGAGCTGCGCAAGACGAGCAAGCCCGGCTATGTCGGCCTGGCGCTCGGGCGCATCCTCGAAGTGCGCGACCGCGCCATCCTGTTCGACGAGAAGTTCGCGCCGCCCGTGCTGCTCTGCTCAGCCCATCCGGTGGTCGACGGCTGGATGGACCGCGTCATCGGCTGGATCGACAACAAGCTGGAGGAGCTCGCCCGCTACGCCGCCGACCCGACCGCCGGCGGCGGCCTGCAGAGCGCCGACTATTTCATCCTGCAATTGCTCAACCGGCACATCCCGGTTCTCAAGCACATGCGCGGCTCGCGCTTCGTCCACCCGGAGCGCCTGTTCGTCACGCTGCTCGCCATTGCCGGCGAGCTTGCGACCTTCACCACCGCCGAGCGCCGCGCCCGCGACTATCCGGCCTATGACCATGACGACCTGGAGGGTTGCTTCACCCCGGTGGTGCGCGACATCCAGGACTTCCTCTCGGCCCAGCTCGGCCGTCGCGCCATCCGGCTGGAGATCGTCGAGCGGGCGCAGAACGCCTTCATGTCGACGATCCGCGACCGCGCCTTGATGCGCAATGCGACCCTGGTCCTGGAGGTGGCGGCGCGCCGGCCCCTCACCGAGATCCAGTCGCAGTTCCCGCATCTGTTCAAGATCGGCCCCAACACCAAGATGAACGAGATCGTCCATGCCCATCTGCCGGGCATCAATCTCGTCCACCTGCCGACGCCGCCGCCCCAGATCCGGGCGCTGACCGACCACGTCTATTTCTATCTCGACCGCACCTCGCCGCTCTGGCCGGAGTTCAGCACGGCAAGTTCGATCGGCATGCATTTCTCCGGTGACTGGCCCGATCTCGAAATGGAGCTCTGGGCCGTGCTCGAGGGCAGGCGATGAGCAATGACGGCTCCGATCCGTTCGGCCGCTCGGACCGGACCTTCATCCGGCCGAACCCGGCCGGACGGCGCGTGCCGCCGCCCTCGCGCCCGGCGGAGGCGCCCCCAGGCTACCCGCCAGGGCAACCCTATCCGCCCCAGGGCCAGCCCTATCCGCCGCCGAACGCGCCCTACCCGCCTCCGCCTGCCGGCTACCCCCCGCAGCCCTCGCCCTATGCGCCCTCCGGCGCGCCGCAATATCCGCAGGCAGCGCCCTCACCCGGCGTGCCCGGCGGCGAGGAATGGATGGCGCAGCCGCTGCCGCGACCAAGCGCGCCACCGCCTCCGCCACAGGGCTATGTGCCGCAGGCCCTGCCCAAGCGCGAGCAGATGCTCACGCCGAACACCAATCCACTGCTCAAGGCGGCTGGCCCGCTGCTGCTCCTGCTCGGGCGCCTGCGCGCCAATCTCTCCAGGGCGCCGGCGACGCAGATGATCGGCCAGGTCGGCGAGACGATCGAAGCCTTCGACCACGAGGTCCGGGCAGCCGGCTTCACCGCCGAACAGACGCGCACCGCCAAATACATCATCTGCGCCTTCGCCGATGACATCGTCCAGAACATCCCAGGCGAGGACCGTCATGTCTGGACGCAGTACAGCATGCTCTCGCGCTTCTTCGGCGAGCGCACCGGCGGCGTGCGCTTCTTCGAAGAGCTGGAACGCGCGAGGAAGGACCCGTCGGTCAATTACGACCTGCTGGAGCTGATGCATGTCTGCCTGGCCCTCGGCTTCGAGGGCGTGCATCGCACCTCGGCGGGCGGCGCCGCCAACCTGCAGATGATCCAGCGTGGCCTGTTCGAGACGCTGCGCCGGGTGAAGCAGCCCGACCCCGAGTTGTCGCCGCGCTGGCAGGGCCAGGCGCTGACCGCCAGGCTCGCCGGCTTCAAGATCCCGGTCTGGTCGGTCGCCGCCGTTGCCGCGGTCGCGGTGCTCGGCCTCTATTTCATCTTCCGTGCCCTGCTCGGCGGCAATGCCGAGGCGTCGGCCAGCGCCCTGCTCGCAGTCCACCCCAAGGGCGACATCGAGATCATCCGCAAGGTCGCAGCGAGGCCGCCGCCGCCTCTGCCGCCGCCGGCGCAGCCGCCCAAGGTCTGCGGCACCGTGCAGCCGCCGATCACCTGCGAGGTCACGCCGAATTTGATCATCGTGCGCCTGATGGGCATCACCTTGTTCGATCCCGGCCAGGCGGTGGTACGCGATGAGTTCAGGCCGCTGATCGAGCGCATCTCGACCGTGCTCAACGAGGAAGGCGGCGCGATCAAGGTCGTCGGCCACAGCGACACCGACCCCATCCGCAGCGCCCGCTTCCCCAACAATCTCGAACTGTCGAAGGCGCGCGCCGTGGCGGTCGGCGCGCTCCTCAAGACCAGACTGAAGCAGCCGGACCGCATCAGCACCGACGGCAAGGGCTCCGACGTGCCGATCGACACCAACGCGACCGTGGCTGGCAAGGCGAAGAACCGACGCGTCGAGATCCTGATCCAGCGCAACGGCTAGGACGGACGACGATGCAGGAGACGGGTAGACGATGAATCTTGCGACGTGGCTCAGGATCGCAGCCATCTTCGTCGGCGCATTGGCGCTGACGCTGCTGATCTGGTTCGGCGGCCCCTTCGTCGCCTTTGGCGAAGTGCGCCCGTTCGAGTCGGTCTGGGTCAGGCTGCCGATCGCGCTCATCCTGATGCTGGGCGCGCTCGGCTGGATCGCCTGGATCGTGGTCAAGCGGCGCAGGGCCGTCGCCGCGCTCTCCGACGCGATGGCGAAGGAGGAAAGCCAGACCGGCGACGGAGCCGCGCTCTCGGCCGCGATGCGCGATGCGCTGGCGACGCTCAGGCGCACCCGCGGCAAGGATGGCGGCGATTACCTCTACGATCTGCCCTGGTATGTCATCATCGGCCCGCCCGGCGCCGGCAAGACGACGGCGCTGATCAATTCCGGGTTGAAATTCCCGCTCGCCCGCGGCGGCCAGACCCCGGCTGCCGTGGCCGGCGCCGGCGGCACCCGCTATTGCGACTGGTGGTTCGCCGAGGACGCGGTGCTGATCGACACCGCCGGCCGCTACACCACGCAGGATACCGATACGAGGGCCGAGCGCACCAGCTGGCTGTCCTTCCTCGATCTGCTCAAGGCCAACCGTCCGCGCCAGCCGATCAACGGCGTCATCGTCGCGATCAGCATCGAGGATCTGCTGACCTCCTCGCCGGAAGAGATCATCGCCCATGCCGATGCGATCCGCGCCCGCCTGCTCGAGCTCAATGAGCGGCTCAAGATCGATTTCCCGGTCTATGCCGTCTTCACCAAGGCCGACCTGATCGCCGGCTTCAACGAGTTCTTCGCCGCGCTCTCGGAACCGCAGCGGCGCATGGTCTGGGGCCACACCTTCCAGACCATCGACAAGACCCGCAACATGATCGGCGATGTGCCGCCGGAGTTCGACGCGCTGATCGAGCGCCTGAACGAGCGGCTCTCGGATCGCCTGCAGGACGAGCACAACCCGACCTCGCGCGCCAAGCTCTTCGGCCTGCCGAGCCAGATGGCGACGCTGAAGCCTGTTATCATCGACTTCCTCGGCCGCGTCTTCGAGCCGACGCGCTACCAGTCGAGCGCGACCCTGCGTGGCTTCTACTTCACCTCCGGCACCCAGGAAGGCACGCCGATCGACCAGCTGATCGGCGCACTCTCTCGCAATTTCGGCAGCGATCACGCCGATTCCGGCTCCTATTCCGGCCGCGGCAAGAGCTTCTTCCTGACCGACCTGATCCAGAAGGTGATCATCGGCGAGTCCGGCTGGGTCTCGACCGACCTGCGCGCCGCGCGCCGCTCGACCCTGCTGCGCATCGCCGGTTTCAGCGCAATCGCGCTGGTCTCGCTGGCGCTGGGCGGGATGTGGTGGACGAGCTATGCCCGCAACAGCGATCTGATCAACCAGACCAATTACGGCCTCGCCGATTATCGCTCCAGCGCCGCCCCGGTACTGCAGGAGACCACCCTCTCCGATCGTAATTTCAGCCGCATCCTGCCGCTGCTGCACAAGCTGCGCCACATGCCGGCCGGCTATGCCGACAAGGACGAGCCGACCCCGGTCGCCGCCACCTTCGGCCTCAGCCAGCGCGAGCGCCTGCAATCGGCGACGCAGGAGAGCTACCACCAGGCGCTGGAGCGACTGCTGCGCTCGCGCATCATCTATCGGCTGGAAGAGCAGCTCGAGGCCAACGTCAACAATCCCGGCTTCATCTACGAGGCACTCAAGGTCTATCTGATGGTCGGCGGCCGCGCTCCGCTCGACCGCGACCTCGTCCTCGCCTGGATGCGGCAGGACTGGGCCGAGAACCTCTTCCCTGGCGCCGCCAACGCCAAGGGCCGCGAGGCGCTGGAGGAGCATCTCGTCGCCCTGCTCGACCTCGACGACGGAGCTGAGCCGGTGGTCAAGCTCAACCAGCCGCTGATCGAGAACAGCCAGCGCACGCTGCGCCGGCTCAGCATCGCCGAGCGCGCCTATGAATTGCTGCGCACGCAAGGGCGCAACGCCGCCCGTGACTGGGTCGCGGCGATCCGTGGCGGCTCCGATGCGCGGCTGGTTTTCGAGGGTGTCTCGGGCGAGGATCTGGATTCGATCCGGGTGCCGTATTTCTACACCTATGACGGCTTCCAGAGCGCCTTCGTCGACCGGCTCGGCGATATCGGCGAGCGCATCGAGAAGGAGCGCTGGGTGCTCGGCGACAATGCCGACCAGGCGGCGATCACCTCGCAATATGCCAGCCTGTTCCAGGACCTGCTCAAGCTCTATGCCCGCGACTTCACCGCCTCCTGGCAGAAGGCCTTGCGCCGGCTGAAGCTGCGGCCCCTCAACGCCGACAAGCCGAAATACATCGCGCTTTCGGCCATCTCCGCGCCGACCTCGCCCTTCAAGCAATTGCTCGAATCGATCCGCGACGAGACGCAGCTGACCAAGGAGCGGGCGGCGAAAAGGCCGTCGGCTGGCGAGAAGATGGCGGGCCAGGTCGCCGACAAGGCGGCCAAGACCCTGGAGGAGCGCGCCAACTACTCGCTCAGCCGCCTCGGCACAAGCCTGCCGCTCAGCGCCCCCGGCGTCGATCGCGTCATTGCCGGCGGCAGCGGCGGCGAGGCGCTCGGCGCCAATATCGAGGCGCAGTTCAAGGCGTTCCACGTCCTGGTCGAGGGCGATGGCGGCAAGCGGCCGGTCGACCAGGCGTTGCAGATCTTTGCCGAGATCAACCAGAATCTGGCAATGGCCGCGACCACGCCGGCGCAGGCCGCCGCGGCCAATGCCGCGCTGGTGCCGCTGATCGCCTCGCTGCGCGGCAACTCCTCGCGCTATCCGGCGCCGTTCGACGCGATGATCGTCGCTGCCGTGAACGATTTCGAGGGCGATGCCACCGGCGCGACCGTCTCGCTGCTGCGCCAGGCGCTGGCCAGCGAGGTCACCGGCCGGTGCTCCAGCCTGCTGGCCAACCGCTATCCCTTCGCCAAGGGCAGCACGAGCGAGATCGGCCTTGCCGACTTCGCCCAGCTCTTCGCGCCGGGCACCGGTGCGATGGACAAGTTCATGAAGGAGCGGCTCGACCCCTATATCGACAAGTCCGGCCAGAACTGGAGCTGGCGCCAGGACAGCCGCGTCGCCCGCGCCCTCTCGCCGACGACCTTGCGCGAGTTCCAGCGCGCGAACGACATCCGCGAGGCCTTCTTCCCGACCGGCGGCAACCTGCCGAACTTCCAGATGGTGGTGGTGCCGACCACCCTCTCCTCCGACGCTTCCGGCGCCAAGCTCGAGATCAACGGCTTCACCGTGGCGAGCCAGCAGGGCGTCAACACGCCGACCCCGGTGATGTGGCCAGGCGGCGGCCTCGCCAAGACCTCGATCACGCTGACGATCGGCGGCGCTGCTGCCGCCAACAACAATGCCGGCGGCATCTTCGGCGGCGGCTTCTTCTCCAACAGCCCGACGCCGGCGGCGCCGACCGAGGTGAAGATGTTCGACCGCACCGGCGTCTGGTCGTTCTTCCGCCTGCTCGATGCCGGCTCGGTGCTGCGCCAGGGCGACAATGTCGTCTTCACCCTCGCCGCCGGCGGCCGTCAGATCGGCTACCAGTTCGGCGTCGGCTCGCTGAAGAACCCGCTGGTGCTGCCCGCGCTGCGTGAAATCCGTTGTCCGGCGGGGATTTGAGATGACATGCGGACTGTTCGGGAAGCTGCCGGGCAAGCGGGATTTCATCGCGCTGAATGCGCCGACTGCCTTTCTCTCCGCCTATGAGCGCTGGCTCCAGGGCGGACTCACCGCCAGCCGGGTCGAGCTCGGCGGCGGCTGGCAGGATGCCTTCCTCAACGCGCCGATCTGGCGCTTCTGGTTCGGCAGCGCCTTCTGCGGCACCACGGTCGCCGGCGCCTTCATGCCCTCCGTCGACGGCATCGGCCGCTATTTCCCGCTGACGGTCTTCGCCCTCGCCGAGCCTGGCGCCGCGATCCCGCCGCCCGAGCTCGATCCGCAGGACGCCTGGTTCGCCCAGGCCGAGGACTTCCTCCTGCGCGCGCTCGAACCCGAGGCGAGCTATGAGGCGGTCGCGCACGCGCTCGGCGGGCTCGCTTTGCCCAATGACGCCCTCAAGGCGGCCCCGCCCGCCGACATGGTGCGCCTCTCCGACGGCACGATCGTCAGCGCCCTCGATTCCGCGACCTTCCCGGCCCGGCTCTCGGCGCTGCGCGTCGAGGACCATACCCGTGCCTATGCCCATGCCAGCTATCTCTGGACCATCGGCGGCGACGATTTCGAGCCGCTCGCTCTGGTCGGCCATGGCCTGCCCAGCCCCTATCTCTTCACGGGTCTCCTGACCGGCCGCTTCGACGCTTTCCTCGGCGCAGGATCGACGACATGAACGAGCACCGCACCGGCTCTTCCTTCGAGACCGGCGCGGTCAGCCATGCCGGGCGCGTGCGCAGCCACAACGAGGACAATCTCGTGGTCCGGCCCGAGCACGGGCTCTGGGCCGTGGCCGACGGCATGGGCGGCCATCAGAACGGCGCGATGGCGAGCGCGACCGTGGCGGAGAGCCTGTCGGCCGTCGGCCAGGCCGCTTCTGCCGCCGAACTGCTCGGCCGGCTCGAACGCAGCGTGGTCGAGGCCAATGCCGAACTGCGCCGCAAGATCCGCGAGCATGATGGCGCCACCATGGGCGCGACGCTCGCCGTGCTGCTCGCCCATGGCCGCCATTTCGCCTGCGTCTGGTGCGGCGACAGCCGCGTCTATCTCGTTCGCGGCGGGCAGATCACCCAGGTCACCCGCGACCACACCGAGGCCCAGGACATGATCGAGCGCGGCTTGCTCACGATCGAGGAGGCGCGAACCTGGCCGCGGCGCCACGTCATCACCCGCGCCATCGGCGTCCACGACCGGCCCGAGCTCGATATCGACCATGGCGAGCTCGAAGGCGGCGACGTCTTCGTGCTCTGCTCGGACGGGCTCACCGACCATGTCCGCGACGAGGAAATCCTCCGCGCGGCCGTCTCCAGCGGCGCGCAGGCTGCCTGCGACGCCCTGCTGGCGCTGACGCTGGAGCGCGGCGCCACCGACAATGTCACCGTGATCGTGGTGCGCTATCATCACGACGGCGGAAGCGAAAAGACGCGCTGGGTGCCGAACATGCGCCAGCGCAGGAGCGATGCGCCATGAGCGACCCCGACCGCACCGTCTTCATGCCGCGCACGGGCCTGGCGCCCGGCGTGCGGCTGAACGGCATCTACGAGATCGAGCGCCTGATCGCGACGGGCGGCATGGGCGAGGTCTATCAGGGCCGCGCCATCCAGACCGGCGATGCCGTGGCGATCAAGATCGTGCGCTCCGACATGGCGCAGGACGGCAACGTCATCGCCCTGTTCCGCAACGAGGCGGCGGCGCTGCACAACCTCTACAACGAGGCAATCGTCCGCTATTACGTCTTCACCGTCGACCCGGCGACGCAGGCGACCTATCTCGCCATGGAGTTCGTCGACGGCAAGTCGCTGTCCGACCTGTTGAAGCAGGGCCCGCTGCCCTTTGAGCAGGTCGACCTGCTGCGCCGGCGCATCGCGTCCGGCCTGCATGCCGCTCATATGCTGGGAATTACCCATCGCGACGTCTCGCCGGACAACATCATCCTGCCCGGCGGCCAGGTCACGCGCGCCAAGATCATCGATTTCGGCATCGCCAAATCGAAGCTCGCCGAGAAGACGGTGATCGGCTCCGGCTTCGCCGGCAAATACAACTACGTCTCGCCCGAACAGCTCGGCCTCTACGGCGCCGAGGTCACCGGCAAGTCGGACATCTACAGCCTCGGCCTGGTGCTGGCCGAGGCGCTCGGCGGCCGCCCGCTCGACATGGGCGGCACCCAGATGCAGATCCTGGAGAAGCGCCGCCGCGTTCCCGATCTCGCGACGATCGACAAGCGCATCCGCCCGCTGCTGGCGCGCATGCTCGCGCCCGATCCGAAGGATCGTCCGGCCGATATGGCCGAGGTCGCCTCCTGGCAGGCGAAAGGCGGCGCGAGCTCCGCCGGAGGCGGCGGACGCGCCTTTCCCTGGCCGCTTGTCGCCGGCGTCGCGGTACTCGCGCTGCTCGCCGGGGGCGGGTTCTTCGCCTGGAAAATGCTGGGCGGAACCAGCCCGGTCCAGCAGGCGCTGAACAGCCCGCCGCCCGCCTTGAGCGACGACCGCCCGCCGGCCTCGCCCGGCGCGGGATCGAGCAGCACGGTGCCGGAGCTCACGCCAGCGACACCGCCGCAGGCAGCACCGCAGCCGGCAAGCCAGAGCGAGCCGCCCACGCTCCAGCCGCCGGCACCTTCCGTTCCCGCCGCGCCGCCACAACCGGCTCCGTCCTCGCAATCCCCCGCGCCCCCGACACCGGAATTGACCCCGGTGCCGCCCCCTCAGCCGACGACGCCCGCCGCCAAGACCGGTCCGAAATCGGCTCCCGTCGCTCCGCCGCCAGCCTCACCGGCACCGGAGCCCGAGCCGCGCACGGCCGCCGAGCGGACGGCGCGCTATATCGCCGATTATGACGGCGGCGCCTGTTTCTTCCTGTGGCCGACGGCGGTCGCCGACAAGCGCACCACGGTCGAAGGCTTCGGCAGCGCGGCCGAGCCCTTCGTCAGCTTCGATGCCGCCTTCAAGAAGGCGCAAGGCTACGAGGCGCAGATCAGTCTGCGCACCGTCACCACGGCACAATGCCCGATGGTGGATTTCCTGCGCCAGCTCGGCCGCGGCATCGACCGCAGCCCGGTCATGCAGATCGGCGCCTTCACCATGAGGAGCGGCGACACGCTCTCCGGCACGGTCGAGAGCGACCCCGGCAAGAACCTCGACATCCTGCTGATCGGCGATGACGGGCTGGTCTACAACCTCGCCAACTACACCCGCCGCGAAGGCGGCAAGGCGAGCTTCAATCTCAAGCTGGAATCGACGGCGACCTCGGGAGCCCCGGTCCGGCCGCAGACCGTGCTCGCCCTGGTGAGTTCGGCGCCGCTGCCGACGCTGTCGGGCCCGAATCCGGCCCCCGCCGGCGACGTCTTCCCCGGCCTGCACCAGGACATCGCCCGCGCCGGCGGCAAGGTCGGCGTCGGGATCAAGTATTTCCGGATAGAGTAATCGCAGGAGGCGTCATTCTCGGGCGGAGCGAAGCGCAGACCCGGGAATCTCAGAACGAAGATGCTCCCATGGACCCATCCTTCGGCATGAGATGCTCGGGTCAAGCCCGAGCATGACGCAAGCCATCAATCCTCGCGGTAGAGCTCGCCCCACTCGTTCTGCCAGAGACCTTCGGTATCCTCGACTACGATCGGCGCCTTGATCTCGTTGGCGAGGCGCACCGCCGAGCGGAAGCCCTCGACCGGTTCGAGCTCGTCGCTGACGAAGTCATTGGCGAGGTGGCCCGCAGCCAACTCCGCCGGACAGGCGATGCGGGCGAAGGTCTTGCCCTCGCGCTGGCCGAGGCTCAGCGTGATGGCATCGGGTTGCGGCTCATCGACCTGCTCGAACCGGTTCTTCGCCATCGTCGTCTCCTCGCCCCTGCGGTGGGGTTGATCATGGGCCAAGGCCGCATCCGCGGCAAATCCGCTGCGGCTGCAATCGCCTTGGCCGGAGCTGGCCGGTATTCGCCGCCGGCCCCTATTTCTGTCGTGCCGGTGCGGGAGCGGCGGCCGGCCCGCCGCGCACCACCTTGTAGCGGTCGAGCCTGACCTTGATCATCTCGTCGAACTTCTTGTGCACCTCGGAGACCGAGAGCGTCTTGGTCTCGCCGCCGGCCTGGGCGTAGAAGATCGGCCGGTTGGCTTCGGCCGGCTTCGGCAGCAGGGCTGCCGCGCTCGCGCCGGGCGTCTCTTCCATCGTCTCGATGAAGGTCTGGGCGGCATCGGGCCCGAGGAAGTGGATCAGGTAGATCTCGCCGCCGGTGAGATGGCGCCCCATCGCCTTCTCCAGCCTGAGCGTGTCGCGCTTCAGCATCTCCCCCGCCAGCAGCGCCGAGAGATAGGGCTCGCGCCGAAGATCGAGAATACGCTGGCGCTCATTGGCGTCGGCGATGACGAACTGCCGGCCGTTGCGGGTGATCAGCGCCGCTTCCGCGACCATGCCATGCTTGCGGCCGAACTCGAAGATCACGCCGAGCCAGGTCTGCTCGATGAACTGGTAGAGTCCCGTCGCCGAGGAGGTCTTGGCCTGCACTGCTGTCGAGAACGAGGATTCCTTGTCGGCGACCGCCATCAGCAGGGTGGGATCGGCACCGACGACCCGCCCTGCCCTGACGATCATCTCGACCAGATGCCGGCGGATCTTGATCGGCCCGAAGGTCAGGATCTGGTTGGGGTCGCCGCTATAGTTGATCGGCGCCTGCGGCAGCTGGCTGCGCGGCGCATTAGCCGGAGCGCCCGGCTTGCCCGGCAAGGTCGGGGGCACCAGGATGATGTTGGAGGGCGGCATCACCGGGATCGGCAGCGCCGGCTGGTTCGGCATCTCCGAGGCAACCTGTTCCTTGATCGCCGCGAGCGACGGATCGGCGTTCAGCGCAAATTGCGTCGCCTGCCTGGCGGCCTCGAGATCGCCCTCGACCGAGGACAGGATCAGCGACGGTCGGGTCGGCGCCTTCAGCGACGGCGCCTCGACGCTCTCGATCGGCTCAAAGCCGCCGGTCACCTCGGTGGAGCCCGGCTTCAGCGTCGCGACGGCGACACCGCCGGCGATCGCCAGCACCAGCGCGCCGCTCCCGACCAGCGAGACGAGCCGAAGCCGCGAGCCACTGTCGGCAACCGCGAACGGCACGCCGGCGGCGACATTGGTGGCACTGGCGCCGCCGGCCACCGCCTTCTGCGCCAGCACCAGCCAGTCCGGCGGCTTGGCCTCCTTGCCGGCGCTCTCCTGCAATTCGGCGATCATCCGGCGCGCCTGCTGGGCCGGGACATCCGCCTCCCGCTCCAGCGTCGCGACGGCGCTGCGCGCGCCCTGCTCGGTCAGCGCCTTCACCGCGAAGAACCAGAGCTGCAGCGAAATGCGCCGGCTCTCCAGCGGCGTGCCCTGGCAGGGCGAAACCAGGAAATTGCAATGCGGGCAGGCATAGGCGCGCAGCTTCACGCGCGGCGCGAAGGCCGACGTCCTGCCGCAGGCCGAGCAGGTCAGCGTGGTGCCGCCCCGCTGCGCCCGCATGATGGTTTCAAGGCACGCATCCTCCTGGAATGCGGCTTGAAACTGCTTGAAGCGCTGCCCCATCCTTCGCTACCGCTGCTGCCGCGCCCCGCCATACGCAGCCGGCGCGGCCTCGACAAGCCTGCCGTTACCCTGCCAGCAGAGCCAGCCGCGCGACATCCCTCAAATGCATGTCGACCTCCGCCGCCGTCGCCTGCTTCGGCAGGGCCGGACCGCCTCGGCCCGAGGCATGCGCCTCGGCCAGGAAAGCGTTGAGCTCGTCGAGCAGCATGGCCGGCGTGCGCGTCCCGTCGAGCAGGCTGACGAATTTGCGTACCACAACGCCGTCGAGCGCAACCGCGCGATGGCGCAGATCGGTGACTTCGTGGCTCGCCAGCGCCTGGCGCCGCGCCAGCAGACTCGCGACCGGCCGCTCGCTGATCCGCGTCGCCAGCCGATGCGGCTCCACGGCGATCTCGATCAGGCCGGCGCGGTAGATCGCGGTCAGCGCCTCGTTCAGGCGCTCAACCTCATGCTCGCGATCGGAGCCGGCTCCGGCCTCCTGCAGCGCCAGGGCGACCAGCTCGTCATAGCGGATATTGCCCGGCCAGGTCCGGCCCAGCGCCCGCAACGCCGCCTTGGCCGCCGGCAGATCGACGGCGAGACGGACGCCGTCGGCGAACAGGAAGCTCGCTGCCCCCGGCCGCTTCTCGTCCACCTTGTCCACTTCTTCCTGGACATTGGCGGCGAGGTGGTAGGGCGCGAAGCTGAAATCCGCGAGGCCGCGATGCAGCGTAATACCGGCGCGGCAGAGCAGGGTCTGGCGGAAGCAGCGCCCGATCAGCAGGTCGAGCGCCTGCTCCTGCCGCAGCGGCTCCGAGATCGGGATCGCGTTCAGCACCTGCTGCGCCGGCCCGCGCGCACCGCCGAAATTGTTCGGGAAGGAGGTCTCGGCCAGGAACTGCAGCCCATGGGGCTCGGCCGCTGCGAGGACTTCGTGCAGGGCGAAGGCGCGCGCGCCCGGGTTGAGATCGTCATGGTAGAGGACGTTGTCCGGGATATCCTCGATCTGCTTCGCCCGCTCGCGCAGGGCCGCGCCATGGAAGGTCTCGGCATCGGTCGCCTCGGCGAAGCGCTTGATCGCCGCCCGCGCCACCCTGACCTTCTCGATGGGATCGTCGATGTCGCGCGTCTCGAACAGCATGACGTCGCGGGCGATGTCGCGCAGCCGGCAGCCCGGCAGGGCGTTGTAGCTGACATAGGCGATGCCCTGCGGCGCCAGCAGCTCGCCGAAGAGCGCCATGATCCGCTCGCGCACCGGCTGCGGCACCCAGGAATAGACGCCGTGGACGAGGATATAGTCGAATTGGCCGAGCTCCGCCGTCACCGCCATGATGTCGCGCTGCTCGAAGCTGACATTGCTCAATCCGAGCTCTGCCGCTTCCGCCTTGGCACGTGCGATCGCCCGCCCGCTCAGGTCGATGCCGACGAGCCTGGCGCCTGCGCATTGCAGCGCCATCGGGATCAGGTTACCGCCGCTGCCGCAGCCGAGCTCCAGCACCCGCATCGTCGCGGTCGGCGCCGGATTCATGCCGTGGATATGCGCGATCGTCGCCAGATGCGCCGGATGCGTCTGCGAGAAGGCGTGCCCGGGATAGGCGACCGCGTCATAGGGGTTCGTCGCCAGGTCCTTCATCGCCAAGTCTTTCATCGCCAAGTCTTTCATGGCCATGTCGTTCATCGAGGAATTCCGTCTATCCCGTTCGTATCGTTGCAGGTTCCGCGACGCCGTCAGCAGCCGATCACCTTGAACTCGACCCGGCGGTCGAGCGCATCGCTGGCGTCGTCCTTGCCCGTGCCGACGAGGTTCTCGTTATAGCCGCGCCCGCTCGCGATCATCCGGCCACGGCTGTCGGGCGCACCCGCCTGGAGCAGATCCATCACATATTGCGCCCGCAGCACCGAAAGCCGCTCGTTCACCTGCGGCAGGCCGGTGCGCGAAGTGTGGCCGACGATCTCGAGGCAGGCGCCCTTCTGCTGGGCACGGGTCGCGATCTGGCTCAGCCACATCGGATAAGGCCCGGTGATCTCAGGATTGGCGATGAACTGGGTCGAGCCGGGCTGGAACAGCAGCTTGACCATCAGCTGGTTGCCGGAGAGGCCGCTGTCGACGAGATCGCCGAAGGCCTCGACCGCATCGTCCTTGCGCCCGAGCTTGCTGCTGGCGAGATAGGCGCCGATGCGGACGCGGTGCTGGTCGCCACCCGGCAGTGTCCGCGCCGTCCGGTAGAAGGCGAGCGCCTCGCGATAATGCCGCGCCTCGTATTCGAGGATGCCGTCATTGATCAGCGCGGCGACGTTGAGGCGCTCGGCATAGAGCGGATCGATCGCGTCGCCGAGCTTCGTGCCCTGGCAGGTCTTGATATAGGCTTCGGTCGCCGGATCCTTCGACCACATCGGCGAGTCCCGGTAATAGGTCGTCGGGGTGACGTCGACGCCCTCGGGCTTGGCCCGGGCGACGCCCTTCGACACCACCCGCTTCGATTTCATGTCCAGCAGCGTCAGGCAGATCCGGTAGGCGTCGCGCGTGCCCTTCGCGTCTCCGGCATTGTTGACCGCGGTGAAGGTCCCGACCAGCACCGCGGGATTGCGCGCCAACGCCTCGGCCGAGAAAGGCTGCACCTGGAAGCGCGGATAGGATTTGCCGACCAGCTCGATCAGGCTCTGCTGCATCGAGCGTGTCGAGGTCGATTGTGCGCCGGAGACGCCGTCGATCAATGGATCGATCACCAGAGTGACACGCTCTCCCTCGATCTGCGCCTTGGAGAACAGGTCATTGGCAGCCCGCTCCAGCGCCTGCGGGAACGGGATCGGCGTCGGAGCCGCGGCCGGGGCAGCGCTCGGGGCTGGCTGTGTCTGGGCCAGGCCCAAGGCCGGCGACGCCAGCAGCGCCAGCAAGGTCATGCGGACGAGCGGAGAACGACGCATCGAAGCCCCCAATTGCATTCAGTCCGAGGCGATGTCTGGCCTTCGCCGACGGCGAAGGCCGCTTCGCAACTTTGTCAGCGGCAATTCTTCGGAACGCTGCCGCCATCGCCGAGCTGAGCCCGCATCAGCGCGTCGGTGCAGTCGACCGCTCCGCCAGCGCCCGGCCGACGCTTGGTGTTGCGCGGCTCCGGCGCGGTCTCGATGCCGCCGGTCAGGATGCCGGTCGACTTGCGGTCGAGCACGACACGCGGCTGCTGGACCTCGCGCGGCTCCTGCCGCTGCGGACGCGTGCCCGGCGCTGCCGGCAGCAGCGGCTTCGGCGGAGGCGGCAATTCGGTGACGCTGCCGGAATTCATCCGCGTCGCCACCGCCTTCTCGCGCTCCTCGCGCTCCTGCGACAGCTTGGCCTTCTCGGCTTCCAGCGCGGCGAGCTCCTGCTCCTTCTTGGCCAGTTCCTTGGCGAGGCGATCGCGCTCATTCGCATCTGTCTGCTTGGCCGGCGTCACCTCGCCCGGCTTGGGCACGGCGCGCTCGGTGTCGGCGGTCTTGCCGGCGTCGCGGCCGGCGAGGTCCGTCGCCGCCTTGGCGCGGTCCTTCTCGGCCTGCTGGACGCGGTCCAGCAGCGCCTTCTCCTTCGCCGCGAATTCCTGCTCGAGCTTCTCGCGCTCACCCGACGCAAGGCCACGGCGCTCGATCAGATCGAGCCGGGTCTTGGCATCGACGGCGAAGAAGCTGGTCGGGAAGCGCTGGATGAAGGCCTTGATCTCGGCCGGGTTGTCGCTGCTGCGCAGGCGCTTCCAGATGTCGGCGTCGGTCTCCTCGCGGTTGAGGTAGAAGTCGCCGAGCAGCGAGAGCGAGAGCTCCGGCGTCTGCTTGCCGCCGGTGGAATCATAGACCGCCTTCTGGACGCGGCGGAACATGGTCGCGATCTCGAGGCCGGGCTGCTGGATCTCCTGCACCAGCGCCGCGGTGAACGGACTGTTGCGGCCGGCGCCGTCGGCGGCGACATCGTTGGCCTGCGTCGCATAGGCAGTCACCATGCCCTGCGCCTTGGCGATCGGTGCAAGGCCGGCGCCAATCGACATGCTGCGCGTCTTCTTCGACAGCTGCGCGAGGAAGGGGTTGTTGCGGCACGCGTCGAGCACCATGATCTTGACGCCCTTGGCAAAGCCCAGAGCAGTCGTGACTTCGCTCAGCTTGACCGTCTCGTACTGGACCGAGACCTCGTCGTCGATCTTGGCTTCGACCGGAACCAGGAAGTTCTCGCCGTTGAACTGGAAGCCGTGGCCGGCATAGTAGAACATCACCGCGTCGGCTTCCTGCGCGAGGCGGGCGAAGCGCGAGACGGCGGCATCCATGCCGCGCTTGTCGAGATCGATGCCGTCGACCACCTCGAAGCCGACCTTGCGCAACGCCTCGGCCGTATCGCGTGCATCGTTCGGGGTATTGGGCAAAGCGGGCGCGTTCTTGTAGGCGGAGTTGCCGATCACCAAGGCGACGCGACGTTCCTGCGTCTGCGCCAGCGCCGGCCCCGCGACGAGCTGGGCAAGAAGAGCGATCAGTGCACAAAATCTGACGGCTACGATCATGGCACCATTCCCTGCGTCACCCTAAAGAAAGTGACCCTGAAAATCCAGATTTATCCGCCTGTCATGACAGGCGGTTTGCTTGCTCCCCACCCGGCCCGCTGCTAACTTTACGGCGGTCACGCGCCGCGAGGAAGAGCGCCGATGCGGGGACTTCGATTTAAGCTCATTGTCGGGGTTACGGCCGTTTTCGCCGCGACGGCTTCCGTGCCCCTCGCACAGGAGCGCGCCCGGGCGCGCAGCCCTGCCCCTGCCGGCGCGAAACTCTCCTTCATCGACTTGCCGAACAATGCCCGCATTCCCGGCAAGGCGACGATCCGCTTCGCCATTTCGGGCATGGAGATCGCGCCGGCCGGCACGGCACGCCGCAACACCGGCCACCACCATCTGCTGATCGACACGGAGTTGCCGCCGCTCGGGCAGCCGATCCCGAGCGATTTCAACCATCTGCATTTCGGTGGCGGCCAGAGCGAGGCCGAGATCCTGCTCTCGCCCGGCCGCCATACCCTGCAGCTTCTCTTCGCCGACCACGACCATGTCCCGCATGATCCGCCGGTGATGTCGGAGAAGATCACCGTCGAGGTTTTGGCCGCGCCGGAGGAGAAGCCGCGCACGGCGGCGGCGCCTAACGCCAAGGTCTTCTTCATCGGCCTGCAGGACGGCGCCGTAATCCCGCCGCGCTCCATCGTCCGCTTCGGCCAGGAGACCATCGCACTCGTCCCCGCCGGCACCAAGCAGGACAATGCCGGCCATCACCACCTCCTGATCGACACCGATCTGCCGCCCCTCGACCGCGAAATCCCCAGCGATTTCAACCATCTGCATTTCGGCCGCGGCCAGACCGAAGCCGAGCTCACCTTGCCGCCCGGGGAACACACGCTCCAGCTCCTCTTCGCCGACCATGAGCATGTCCCGCACGACCCGCCGGTGATGTCGCAGAAGATCAGGATACGGGTGCAGGAGGGCGCGGCAACGGCGTCCATGGCGACCCCGGCACCGACTGCTCCCCCTGCCCGCACCGCATCAGGCCGGACGCCGGCGCCCAACGACGCCGCGGTCTATTTCATCTACCCGCGCGACGGCACCCGGATCTTCGCGACCTCGACCATCCGCTTCGGCCTGCGCAATATGGGCGTCGCGCCGGCCGGCGTCGTCAGGCCCAACACCGGCCACCACCATCTCCTGATCGACGTGCCGACACCACCGCTCGACACCGCGATCCCGGCCGATCTCAACCACATCCATCTCGGCAACGGCCAGACCGAGCGCAAGATCACCCTGCCGCCGGGCGAGCATACGCTGCAGCTCATCCTTGGCGACGATCAGCATGTCCCGCACGACCCGCCGATCCTGTCCGAGCGCATCACCGTCTATGTCGGCGCGCCGGCGAAACGGAATGCACGCCGATGATGGCCGCTACCCACCTTTCCTTCCGGACCCCTCGCCGCACCGCCGTGAGGTTGCTCCTGCTGCTGACGGCGCTGGCGCCGATCTCCGCGCCGCTCTGCGCCCAGACCGCCAGCCCGCGCCAGCCGGCGCCGCGCAACGCCCTGGTCTATTTCCACTACCCGCTCGACGGACTGCGCGTGCCCGAGCGCTTCACCGTGCGGATCGGGCTGAAGGAAATGGGCGTCGCGCCGGCCGGCGTCGACAAGCCGGGAACGGGCCACCATCACCTGCTGATCGACACCGACCCCGGCCCCCCGGATCAGCCGATCCCGGCCGACTACAACCATATCCATCTCGGCAACGGCCAGACCGAGGTGGTGGTCACGCTGCCCAAGGGGACGCATACACTGCAATTGCTACTCGGCGATCACACGCACACGCCGCACCGGCCGCCGGTTATGTCCCAGAAGATCACAGTCTACGTCAGATGAGGGAGCGCTGCGGCCTCGCCGCAGCGCCAAGCGAAAGGCCGCAGCGAAGGATGAACGCCATGTCCTGGTATCGTTGCCTCGCCGTCGCCATGCTGGCTCTCCTCGCGCCGCTCGCCCCGGCTCGCGCCCAGGGCAGTGACGGCCAGCCGCCACGTCTTGCCCTGGTCGTCGGCAACGCGGCCTATCGCACGGCACCCCTGGCCAACGCCGCAGCCGATGCCCGCGCCGTCGCGGATGTGCTGCGCCAGGGCGAGTTCGACCTCGTCAGCATCGAGAACGCCGATCGGTCCGCCATGGACGGCGCGCTCGCGACCTTCCGGGCCAAGCTGGCACGCGGCGCCCAGGTCGTCATCTTCTATGCCGGGCACGCGGTGCAGTCGCGCGGCCGCAACTTCCTCGTGCCGGTCGATGCCGCGCCCCGCGGCCCTGCCGAGGTCGCTCGCGATGCCATTGATCTGGACCAGCTCCTCGATGCGCTGATCGTCAGCCGGCCCGCCAGCGCCGTGGTCGTGCTTGACGCGGCGCGGGACAATCCCTGGCAGGTCGGCCTCGGCGGAGGCAAGGGGCTCGCCCCGATCGAGCGGATCGAGACGGTTGCGATCGTGGCACCGGCTGCGCCGGGACGGACCGTGGCCGAGACGCCCGGCCGCGCCGACCCGGCGATCGAGGAGTGGCTGAAGGCGATCCGCACGCCAGGCCTCGACATGACGGCGGCCCTGACCCGCGCGCGCGAGGCCGTCAGCCGGGCGACACGGCGCTCGCAGCAGCTCTGGCTGTCCTCGATGCCCCCGGCCGGGCTCGTCGTCACGCCGATCGGCCGGCCGGTCGCCACGGCCCTCAACACAACCCGCGCCATCACCACCGCGCCCCCCCCTCCCGGACCGCAATCCGATCAGCTCGGCCCCTACGAGCTCTCCTTCTGGGAGACGATCAAGGACAGCCGGAATCCGGACGAGTATCGCGCCTATCTCGAGGCCTATCCGAATGGCCGCTTCGCCGGTCTCGCCCGCACCCGCGAGCAGTCGCTCAGGGCCCAACGGGCTTCGGCCACGCAGGCACCCGCCTCGGCCCCTGCCCAGGCCCCGACTCCGGCGCCCTCCGCCACCTCCCGGACCGTGCGCGATTGCGACGACTGCCCTGAACTCTCCCTGATCCCGGCCGGCAGCTTCGAGATGGGCTCGAACGAGATGTTCGAGTTCGAGAAGCCGGTCCATGCCGTCACCATCGCCCGACCGTTCTACATCGGCACCGACGAGGTCACCTTCGCGCAATGGGACGCCTGCGTCGCCGAGGGCGGCTGCAGCTATCGTCCCGGCGACCGCAATCTCGGCCGTGGCAAACGTCCGGTCACCGACATCCACTGGAACGACGCCAACGCCTACCTGGTCTGGCTGTCCTACAAGACCGGGCGCAAATACCGCCTGCCGACCGAGGCGGAATGGGAATACGCCGCCCGGGCCGGCACGACGACCAGCTATCCCTGGGGCAATTCGGTCGACAAGGAGATGGCCAACTGCCTCGGCTGCAACGCCCAGCCGCGCCGGCAGGCGAACGAGGTCGGCCAGTTCCCGCCGAACCGCTTCGGCCTGCGCGACATGGCCGGAAACGCCGCCGAATGGGTCGCCGACTGCTGGAGCGAGACCTACCGCGCCGCCCCCCGCGACGGCAGCGCCTATGCGCCCGCCGGCTGTCGCGAACGCGTGCTGCGCGGCGGCTCCTTCAACAACGACCCGCGCTATCTGCGTTCGGCGGCGCGCTTCAAATACGAGAGCGATGTGCGCTTCTACACCAACGGCTTCCGCGTGGTCCGCGAACCTTGACCTAGCGTCCTTAAGCCGAATGATAGCTCGGCAGCAGGTTGCAATTTGCACACACCTGCGAAAGGAAGACCGCCGGGCGGCACATTGTTGTTCTCAGTCGGGCCACGCTCCCGCTAATCTCAAACCCGCTAAAGGTAAGAGTAGAGACGAATCAGCAGCGGCTCGGCTCCCGGTCGGGTCGGGTCGCCGAGGAGGCGCCATGCGGATCGGCCTGCGGCTACCCATCTGCCTCCTGTTGGCGTTCGCCGCCATCGCAAGCGCCCTCGCGCTCAGCCTGTCGCCCGCCATGGCCCAGCAAAGGCGCTTCGCCTTCGTCATGGGCAATGGCGCCTACCAGAACATTGCCAAGCTGCCGAACGCGCTCAACGACGCCAATGCGACCCGCACGATGCTGCAGGAGGCCGGCTTCGACGTCACCGCCGCGACCGATCTTTCGCTCGCCGGCTTGCGTGGCGCGCTCGACGTCTTTGTCGAGAAGGTGAAGCAGAGCGGCACCGGCGCGACCGCGCTCGTCTACTATGCCGGCCACGCCGTTCAGCTTGACGGCGCCAACTACATCCTGCCGACGGATGTCCGCGTGGAAACCTCGGCGAACATCCCGAACCAGTCGCTCTCGCTCACCGAGATCCTGCGCAAGCTCGACGCCGCGGGCGCCAGATCGAAGATCGCGATCCTCGACGCCTGCCGCAACAACCCCTTCGCCGGGCGCGAGTTGTCGCGCGGACTGGCGCTGCAGATGGTCGACGGCGCGAACGAGGGCATCCGCAGCGAAGCGGGTCTCGCCCGCGTCGATTCCAGCAGTGGCACCTTCGTCGCCTTCGCGACCTCGCCCGGCTCGACCGCGGCCGACGGAACCGGCCCCAACAGCCCGTTTACAACGGCGTTCCTGCGCGAGGCGCGCGAGCCCGGCCTGCCGATCGAGCAGGTCTTCCGCCGCATCCGCCTCGCCGTCTACGACAGCACCCGCGGCATCCAGGTTCCCTGGGACACCTCCTCGCTGATCACCGATGTCGCCTTCTTCCAGCGTCCAGCGGGCACGGCCCCGGCGCAGCCTGCAGGGACTCCAGCCGTCGCTGGCGCCGTTCCGCTCGCGGCGCGCCCGACTTCGGCGACGCTGCGCGCGATGTCGCCCGCGGACGCCTACCGCACGGCCATCGCCTGGGACCGCCGCGACATCTACCGCAGCGCCCTCGCCATCAACCCTGACGACCAGAACGCGCTGAGGCTGCACCGCATCCTGGCGCAGCGGACCGAGGAGACCGCCTGGGCCGAGACCGTGCTCGCCGGCGACGCTGAATCCCTCAAGCTCTTCGCCCGCCTCTATCCCGGCTCGCAGCATGAGAACGAGGCGCTGCGCCTGGCTGCGAGCGCCCCCAGCCGCAACCGCGTCCAGGTCGCCCAGACCTGCCCGGTCTGCCCGGCTCTGCAACCACGCGTGCGCCGGGCCGACTACACGCCGCGCTCGCCTTCGCCCAGCCGGCCGGGTGCGCCGCGACAGCCGCGCCCCGTCCAGCCGGCACCGGCCATTTATGCGCCGCCCCTGCCCGTCATCCTCCCGACGCAGCCGCGCTGGACCGGCTTCTATGTCGGCGGCTCGCTCGGCGGCGGACAGCAAAGCGGGCGCACGACCGTCGACGGCCCCTATGGCACCCCGACGGTGACACCGACGACCACGACGACGAACACCACGAACACGAGCACCACCACGACCACGACCGCAACGACCGTAACCACCGAGGAACTGGGGTCGACCACGGCGACGACGACGACCACGACGACGAACGCCACCACGGCCACCTCGACCAACACCACGGCCACCACGGCGGCTGGGACGCCGACGCCGGCTTCCTGGGCGATCAACCCCTCGGCGGTTCCGCGCAGCTTGGCGCCCGATGGCGCCGGCGCTGTCGGCGGCGCCCAATTCGGCTTCAATTACCAGATGGGCGCGATCGTGATCGGCGCCGAGGCCGACCTCTCCGCCACCCGCCTGGGCGGCAGCAAGAGCACGTCCATCAATCCCGGCACGCAGTTCACCACCCGCTCGAGCAATGAACTCTCGATGCTCGGTACGGTGCGGCTGCGTGCCGGCGTCGTGCTCGGCAATTTCCTGATCTATGGCTCGGGTGGCTATGCCTATGGCCTCGTCGAGCAGAAGGGCTCGATCACGCCCGACAATCTGCAGACCACCTCGGCTGCCAGCGGCTCGCGCTCGGGGCTCATCGGCGGCTGGGCCGTGGGCGGCGGCGTCGAGTACGCGATCGCGCCCGGCATGAACGTCCGGCTCGACTACACCCATTACGAACTCGGCCAGAAGCGCCTGCTGCTGCAGGACTATACCGGGCTGGCGCCGGATCAGTACGCGGCCATGCGGATCCGCACCGCCGGCGACATCGTCAAGGCCGGCTTCAACTTCGGCTTCTGACCGACTCTGCGATCATGAAAAATGCCGCGGCATGAGCCGCGGCATTTTTCAGTTTCCGACCGTGCTGGTCAGGCTTACCACATGTCGAGCGCGACCCGGGCCTCGTCCGACATGCGCGACTGGTCCCAGGGCGGATCGAAGGTCATGTTGACCGTCACGCCCGAGACGCCCGGCACGGCACCGACCGCGTTCTCGACCCAGCCCGGCATTTCTCCGGCGACGGGGCAGCCTGGCGCGGTCAGGGTCATGTCGATCGCCACCTGCCGATCGTCGGCGATGTCGACGCGGTAGATCAGGCCGAGCTCGTAGATGTCGGACGGGATCTCCGGATCGTAGACGGTCTTCAGCGCCGCGATGATGTCGTCGGTCAGCCGGTCGATCTCTTCCGGCGGCAGGCCGGAACCCGCGCCCATGGTCGGCGCGTTCGGCTTGAGGTCTTCGGCAACGGTGTCGGTCATCGTAATCGTCCGTTCGGCGCAAGGGGGAGCGTCAGGAGAACAGCTCTTCCGCCTTGCGCAGGGCTTCCACCAATATATCGACTTCCTCCAGCGTATTGTAGAGGCCGAAGGACGCACGGCAGGTCGAGGTCACGCCATATCGCGCCAGCAGCGGCATGGCGCAATGCGTGCCCGCCCGAACTGCGACGCCGGCCCTGTCGATCACCGTGGCGACGTCATGCGCATGCGCGCCGGCAAGCTCGAAGGCGATGATCGCGCCCTTCTCCTTCGCCTTGCCGAAGATGCGGATCGAGTTCATCTGCCCGAGCCGCTCCATCGCATAGGCGTTGAGCCTGGCCTCATGCGCGGCGATGTTCTCGCGGCCGAGCGCCATCATGTAGTCGAGCGCAGCGCCCAGGCCGACCGCCTCGACGATCGCCGGCGTGCCGGCCTCGAAGCGATGCGGCGGGTCGTTATAGGTGATCGCGTCCTCGCTAACGGTCGCGATCATCTCGCCGCCACCCTCGTATGGCGGCAGCTTTTCCAGCCATTCGCGCTTGCCCCAGAGGATGCCGGAGCCGGTCGGCCCATAGGTCTTGTGGCCGGTGAAGGCGTAGAAATCGCAGCCGAGCGCCTGCACGTCGACCGGCAGGTGCACCGCGCCCTGCGAGCCGTCGACGACCAGCGGGATGCGATAGGCCTGGCAGATCTTCGCGACCTCGGCGATCGGGACAATGGTGCCGATCGCGTTCGACATATGGGTCAGCGACACCACCTTGGTGCGCGGCGTGATCAGCTTCTCGAAGTCCTCGATGAGGAAATTGCCGTCCTCGTCGACTCCAGCCCATTTGATCACCGCGCCATGCCGCTCGCGCCAGTAATGCCAGGGCACGATGTTGGAATGGTGCTCCAGGATCGAGAGGATGATCTCGTCGCCCTCCTGGATCTTCAGATACTGCCCGAGCGAGGAGGCGACCGTATTCAACGCACCGGTCGAGGAACGGGTGAACAGCACCTCTTCGATATGCGCGGCATTGAGGAAGCGGCGGGCGCTCTCGCGGGCCGCCTCATAGGCCTCGGTCGAGGCGTTGGCGAGGTAGTGCAGGCCGCGATGGACATTGGCGTAGTCCTCGCGCATCAGCCGCGTCATCGCCTCGATCACCGCCTCCGGCTTCTGGGCCGAGGCGGCATTGTCGAGATAGACCAGAGGTTTGCCGTAGACCTCGCGCGAGAGGATCGCGAAGTCCTTGCGGATCGCCTCGACGTCGTAGGGCTTCGCGATCGCGTTCATCTCAGGCCTTTCCGGCAGGCTCGGCGGGGCGGTCGGCGACGAGCGTGCCGGCATGTCCCCAATCCTCGCGCTCGATCTCCTGGATCACGATATGGGTGTTCTGCGGGTTCTTGCCGAGCACGCGGACGAGCGTCTGCGTGAACTCCTTGACGATCTCGGCCTTCTGCGCGCGGGTCGCGCCCTTGGTGATCTGCAGGTTGACGTAGGGCATCAGGCAGCTCCGAGCTTGGGCGCACCCTCGCGCTGGCCGAGCCAGCAATCGATCTCGCGGCCGACGATCTCGCGAACGCCCTCGTCGCCGACCATGTCGGAGACCTCGCCGACGAAGGCGGCGAGCACCAGCGCCTCGGCCTGCGGCCGCGGCAGGCCGCGCGCCATCAGGTAGAAC
>PNLY01000074.1 GCA_013823325.1 Methylobacterium sp. | reverse complement strand
GACATCCTCTCCGATCTCGGCCCGGCCTGCACCGGCACGATCGGCATCGCGCCCTCGGGCAACATCAACCCGACCGGCGAATTCCCGTCCCTGTTCGAGCCGGTGCATGGTTCGGCGCCGGATATCTTCGGCCAGGGCATCGCCAATCCGGTCGGCCAGATCTGGTCGGGAGCGATGATGCTGGATCATCTGGGCGAGCATGAAGCGGCCAAGGCGATCGAGGCCGCGATCGAGCGCACGCTCGGCGATGCCCGCACCCGCACCCGCGATCTCGGCGGCAGCCTGAACACCGAGGCGGCCGGCAAGGCGATCGAGCAGGCACTGGGTTGACGACAAGGCCGGCGCTGACCACAAGCAGTGGTCGGCGCCGAAAAAGACGTAAGACTTAAGGAGGGAGCAAGGTGCCTGATCTGACGTTTTCGCTGCTCGACGCCGCTCTCTGGGGCAAGCTTTTCGAGATCATCGCGCTCAACATCGTCTTGTCGGGTGACAATGCGGTGGTGATTGCGCTCGCCTGCCGGGCGCTGGCGCCCGAGCAGCGCGCCAAGGGCATCGCGCTTGGCGCCGGCGTCGCCGTGCTACTGCGCGTCGTCTTCACCGTGCTGATCGCCTCCCTTCTCAACATGCCGTTCCTGCACATCGTCGGCGCGCTGCTGCTCGTCTGGATCGCGGTGAAGCTGATCATCGAGGACGGCGAAAGCGATGAGAATGCGATCGCTGCCAGCAGCAAGCTCTGGAAGGCGGTGCAGACCGTCGCCATCGCCGACATCGTCATGAGCCTCGACAACGTGCTCGCCATCGCCGCCGTCGCCAAGGATTCGATCCCGCTGCTGGTCGGCGGCCTGATCATCTCGATTCCGCTGATCGTGCTCGGCGCCTCGCTGATCACCTCGCTGCTGACCCGTTTCCCGATCCTGGTCTGGGCCGGCGCCGGCCTGCTCGGCTGGGTCGCGGGTGAGATGTTCGAGACCGATCCCTGGCTGATCGGCAAGCTCGGTGAGGCGCTGGCGCACCAGCTCGAATACCCCGCCGCGATCCTGGGCGCCGTTCTGGTGCTCGGCCTTGGCTATTTCCTCAAGCAACGCCGGCCAGATCCGGCCCTCTAAGACAGGGACTGACCGACCTATGGATTTCTCATCTTCAGCCTTCTGGACGTCATTGCTCCAGATCATCTGGATCGACCTTCTGCTCTCGGGCGACAATGCGGTCGTCATCGCGCTCGCGGTGCGCTCGCTGCCGGAGAAGCAGCGCAAGGTCGGCATCCTGCTCGGTGCCGGCGCTGCCGTCGGCCTGCGCATCATCTTCGCGGTGGTCGTCACCTATCTGCTCGCCGTCCCCTTCCTGAAAGTCGTCGGCGCGCTCCTGCTGTTCTGGATCGCGATCAAGCTCGCTAAGGGTGAGGAAGAGGCGCATAGCGATATCGAGGCCAGCGACAATCTCTGGAAGGCGGTCCGCACCATCGCCATCGCCGATGCGGTGATGAGCCTCGACAACGTGCTGGCGATCGCGGCAGCGGCGCGGGGGCATTTCGAGCTCTTCATCTTCGGCCTGCTGCTAACCATCCCGCTGATCGTCTACGGCGCCCGCCTGCTCTCGACGGTTCTCGAGCGTTTCCCGATCCTGATCTGGCTCGGCGCGGCGCTGCTCGGCTGGATCGCCGGCGAGATGCTGCTTGGTGACCTGGCGGTGCTGCAGTGGCTGCAGGCGAACATGCCGAACTGGGTCGTGAGCGTGCCGGTCTCTGACACCAACCCGATCGGTCTCCTGCCCGCCAAGGTGCCGTTCTACACGGCGGCGACTCTCGGTGCGCTGGTCGTCGTCGTCGCCGGCTACCTCCTGAAGAAGAAGCCGGTCGATCAGCCCGGCTGAAAAATCAGGCTTGATCGAGAACGATGAACGCGGCGGCCATGGTCTCATGGCCGCCGTTTTTCGTGAGCCGGATGACGCCCGCGGCTCGGCGGCCATTCTCCTCATCGCTGACGGCGAAGCGCTCGGCGCCGTCCAGTTGCACTGAAAAGCTCTCTGGTTCCCGTGCGAAGCCGGTGCCGAGCGCCTTCACATAGGCTTCCTTGGCGCTCCAGAGCTGGGCGAAGGCGAGCGGGCGGGCCGGGGCGGGCAGGTTTTCCAGCCAGTGGCGTTCGCCGGGATGCAGAACGGCAAGGGGCGGCTCGCTTGCGAGTGCAACCCGCTCGACATCGATGCCGACCGGCCGATGCGCCAAAGCGATCGCGACGAGGCCGGCCCTCGTCGCCAGCGACAGATGCAGACCGGAGCCGCGCGGGCGCAGGATCAGCGGGCGTCCTGCGGGCTCATGCCCGATCTCGACAGCAGCTTCCGCTAGACCGAACTGGCGCGCTAGCAACTCGCGGGCCAGCGAGCGCCGCAACTCCGAGCGCTCCGGCAGATTCGCGGGCTGTGCCTGCGTCGCGATCAGCCACGCCGCGGGCAGGGCAGGGGCGGTCTGATCGATCGAGGAGAGCCAGAGCATGTCGCGGTTCTAGAGCAGCATGCTTCGGTGAGAAAGGAGAGGGTCGGCCCGCCCTGCGCCGTGCTCATGGAGGCCCGGAGCTTGCAAGGCGTTGACGTGAGCTCATGAAACCGGTTCGAGAACGCATGCCTTCCGACGACAATTCCGAGCCGCAACCTGCGGCCCAGCTCACCCTTGCCGGCATGCGGCTCGGCCTGCGCCGCGTCTCCGTGCTGATGCCGGGCGTCGTCGTCTTCGCCGTCGCCTTCGGGGCGGCGGCCTCGGCCAAGGGGCTCAGCCTGTTCGAGGCGGTGCTGATGAGCGCGCTGGTCTATGCCGGTGTCTCTCAGCTCGTCGCCATGGAACTCTGGCGACCTGAATGGACCTGGGGCGCGATCGTCGCCCTCGCCTTCGTCACGGCGACGGTCAACGCCCGCACCATCCTGCAGGCGGCGTCGCTGCAGCCCTGGTTCTCGCGCTATCCCTGGTTCGTGACCGCCTTCCAGCTTTCCTTCTTCACCGATGCCAATTGGCTGGTCGGTACGCGCTATCACGGGGAGGGTGGGCGCGATGTCGGCGTGGTGCTCGGCGCGGGCCTCGCGCTCTGGGTGGTCTGGGTCGCGATGACGATCCCGGGCTACCTGCTCGGCACCCTCGTCGCCGATCCCCGCAGATACGGGATCGACATGGTCATGCCGATCTTTTTCGCGGCGATGATCGTGCCGCTCTGGCGCGGCAAGCGCGCGGCGCTGCCCTGGATCGTCGCCGGCATCGTCGCGCTGGTCACCGCACGGCTGGTCGACGGCTATGCCTTCATCATCGTCGGCGCGCTCTCCGGCGCCGTGGCGGGAGCCTTCCTCGATGACCCCTCCTGACCCCGGAATCTGGGGCGCCTATCTCGCCATCCTCGGCATGGCGCTGGCGACCTATCTCTGCCGCATCTCCGGCGTCGTGCTGATGAGCTTCATCCCGCTGACGCCGCGGGTCCGGCGCGGGCTCGCCGCCCTGCCGGGCTCGATCGTGGTCGCGACGGTGCTGCCGCTGATCGAGCGGCTCGGCCTTGCCGCGGGCCTGGCCCTGTTGGCGGCGATCGCCAGCATGGTGATCAGGCGCAGCGAACTGCTGGCGCTCGTGACAGGCATGGTGGTGGTTTCGCTGATGCGGGCGGCCGGCTTCTGAGGGCAGGGGGGACCGCGCAGGCCGCATCGCGCCGTTGCGTCTGATGTTGCGATCCATCACTGGCTACGATCGCAACCATCACAGCAATCGTTCGCCGCGATGCGGCCGGTCTGTTGACGCCGCCTTGCCTGCGGCAGACGGTGCCGGGCAGCAACCCTGACTGATCGGAGCGCATGATGGCCTGGTATTCGCAGACATGGACCTGGTTCGACGGCGAGTGGCGCGAGGGCAATCCCGGCATCATGGGGCCGCGCACCCACGCCGCCTGGCAAGCATCCTGCGTCTTCGACGGCGCCCGCCATTTCGACGGCGTCTCGCCCGATCTCGACCGGCATGCCGCGCGCGTGAACCGCTCCGCTCTGGCGCTCGGCCTGAAGCCGACCGTCTCGGCCGAGGAAATCGTCGCCAGAACGGCCGAAGGTGTGAAGAAATTCACCAGCGGCACGGCGCTCTACGTCAAGCCGATGTACTGGGCCGAGGCGGATGGCCCCTCGACCATCATCGGCGACCCCGAATCGACCCAGTTCGCGCTCTGCCTGTTCGAGGCGCCGATGGGCGATCCCGGCAAGGGCTTCTCGGTGACCAAGGGCGCTTATCGCCGGCCGACCCTGGAGAATGCGCCGACCGACGCCAAGGCCGGCTGCCTTTATCCCAACAATGCCCGCGTCCTGCGCGAGGCGAAGGGCAGGGGCTTCGACAATGCGCTCGTGCTCGACATGCTGGGCAATGTCGCGGAAACCGGCACCTCCAACATCTTCCTCGCCAAGGACGGCGTGGTGAAGACACCGGCCCCGAACGGCACCTTCCTGAACGGCATCACCCGCCAGCGCACGATCGGCCTGCTGCGCCAGGCCGGTGTCACCGTCGAGGAGACGACGCTGCGCTATGAGGATTTCGAGCAGTCCGACGAGATCTTCTCGACCGGCAACTATTCGAAGGTGATCCCGATCTACAGGATCGACGATCGCGAACTGCAGCCCGGCCCGATGTTCCGCAAGGCCCGCGAGCTCTACATGGACTTCGCCCACAGCAAGGGCGCCTGAGGCTGCTGCCCGACCGAGGGCGGGCGCAGATCGGTCGCGGGCTGAACCACGCGGGCTTTCCGGGGCGGGCCGAAGGCTTGAGCCCGGAACCCACGAACACCACCTCCCTCGTCATGGTCGGGCTTGTGCCGACCATCCACGTCTTTTCCACGCTGACCACATGTGGTGTTCAAAACGTGGATGCTCGCCACAAGGGCGAGCATGACGAACTGGAGCCGCGTCGTGGTCATGGGTTCCGGGCCTTTCGCTGCGCGAAATCCCGGAATGACGGCTGGCGCTACCGCAGCAGCCGCCAGAGCCCGGCCGACCTCAATCCACCTAGCGCCACCACGCCATAGATGGCGGCCGCGACGAGGCTGAGGATGCTGAGCGCGATCAGGCGCGGCTCGTAGGGAAACCTGATCAGCAGTCCGTAGAGCGGCTCGGCCAGCAGGCGGGCGACCAGTGCGGCGAAGCCAGCGGCCACGCCGACGATGACGATCAGCAGCGGCAAAGCGCGGTCGGGATTGGTCCAGCCGCGCCTCAGAGCCAGGCCGTAGAGCGCTCCGAGATTGATCCAGGCGCCGACGGCGGTGGCGAAGGCGAGGCCCGGCGCGCCATGGCTCCTCCAGAGCAAGAGCTTCAGCCCGACATTGGCGGCGATGGCGGCGAGCGAGACGAGCATCGGCGTCGTCGTGTCGCCGCGCGCCTGGAAGCTCGAGACCTGGGCGCGGATCAGCACGATCGCCGGCAGGCCGATTGCATAGGCGAACAGTACGGCACCGGCCGCCTGCGTCGCCGCGTCGTCGAAGCGGCCGCGCTCGAACAGTGCCGCGACGACCAGTTCGGGAATGGCGAGGAAGGCGGCGGCGAAAGGCGCGGCAGCGACCAGTGTCAGCGCGATCGCGCGGTTCTGCGCCGCTTCCGCCTTGGCCTCGTTTCCGTTGGCGATGGCGCGGCTCATCGTCGGCAGCAGCACCGTGCCGACGCCGATCGCGATCACGCCGAGCGGCAACTGATAGAGGCGTTCGGCATAGTACAGCGCTGAATAGGCGCCGGCCGGCAGCAGCGAGGCGATGATCGTGTCGGCGAAGAGCGCGATCTGCACGCCGGCCGAGCCGATCACCGCCGGCCCGAAGGCCTTGAGGAAGCCTTTCACCTCGCCATCCAGGCGTGGCCGGGTCAGTGCCGCCGAGACGCCGGCTTGTCGCGCCGCGATCCAGAGCAGTAGCCATTCCAGCACGCCGGCGATGGCGACGCCCCAGGCGGCGGCATGCGCCGCGCTCGGGAACAGGAAGGCGACGAAGAGCGCTCCGATCAGGCAGATGTTCAGCAGGATCGGCGCCGCCGCCGCTGCGGCAAAACGGTCGACGGCGTTGAGATTGGCCGAGAGCAGCGTCACCAGCGTGACGAAGAGCAGATAGGGGAAGGTGATCCGCGTCAGCGTCACCGCGAGGTCGAAGCGCACGGGGTCATTGACGAAGCCGGGCGCCAGCAGCCGCACCAGCTCCGGCATGAACGGGATGGCGAGCCCGGCGAGGACGATCTGGACGAGGAGGTTGAGCGAGAAGACGCGGTTCGAGAATTGTGCCGCGGCGGCCTCGCCCGATTGCTCACGGATGCGGCTATAGGCCGGGATATAGGCCTGGTTGAAGGCGCCTTCGCCGAAGATGGCGCGGAAATGATTGGGCAGGCGCAAGGCCACCGAGAAGGCGTCCATCAGCCCGCTCACGCCGAGCGTGGCGGCGAGCACGGTGTCGCGGAGGAAGCCGGACAGTCGCGAGAGCAGCGTGAAGCCGCTGACGGAGAGGATTTTTCTCAGCATCGCGCCACTCGGGCCCGCCACGATCGGCGGTCCCCTTTGCAGCTAGCCGCATAGCTGCGTCGCGGGAGATGGTCCAGCACCGGACTCGCTATGGCGCCTACCCGATCCCGGGCGGCAGCACATCGCCGCGCGGGGGAGCACTGTCATCTTGGGCAAAACCGACGCGTTCGCCGACCAGATAGAGCGGTCGGCGCTTCACCTCGGCGAAGATGCGCCCGACATATTCGCCGATCATCCCGAGCGAGATCAGCTGGATGCCGGAGAAGAACATGATCGAGACGATCAGCGAGGGGAAGCCGGGCAGGTCGGTGCCGAACAGCAGCGTCCGGACCATGAAATACAGGCCGGTCAGGGTCGCCACGATCGCGATCGCGACGCCGAGCCAGGTCGCAATCTTCAGCGGCACGGTCGAGAAGGAGGAGATCCCATCGAAGGCGAAGCTGAACAGCTTGCGGAAGCGGAACTTGCTCTCGCCATGGGCGCGGTCGGCAACCGCGAAGGGGACGCCGGTCGCCCGGAAGCCGACCCAGGCATAGAGGCCTTTCGAGAAGCGTGCCCGCTCGGGCAGGGCCCGCAGCGCTTCGACCACGCGTCGGTCGAGCAAGCGGAAATCGCCGGCTCCTTCCGGCAGCTCGGTTTCGCCGAAGCTGGCGAAGAGCTTGTAGAAGGCCTTGGCGAAATTGCGCTTCAGCGGGCTCTCGCCCTCGCGGTCGGTGCGCTGGCCGTAGACGTTGAGGAAGCCCTCGCGCCATTTCGCCAGGAAGGCAGGGATCACCTCCGGCGGGTGCTGCAGGTCGGCATCCATGATCACCACGGCCTCGCCATTGGCATGGTCGAGCCCGGCGGCGATCGCGACCTCCTTGCCGAAATTGCGGCTGAACGAGATCGCGCTGATCCGGCTGTCCTGCGCATTGAGGGCTCGCAACGCCGCCAGCGTTCCGTCGCGGCTGCCGTCGTCGACGCAGATGATCTCCCAGGAGGAGACCTGGGCGTCGAGAATCGGCTCCAGCCGGGCGACCAGCGGCGCGAGATTGTCGGCCTCGTTGTAGACCGGCACCACGATCGAGAGCTCCGGCCGCGGAGCGAGGGCCGGCATCGTGGCGGAGGCGGAGGCGGGCGCGATCGCGGACAAGGCTTTCGGGACCTTCATGGCTCGGCTAGGGCTGTCGATAGGAAGTCAGTCGCAGGCTCCATATACCAGCGCTGATGAATAAGGGGGTAACAGCCGGCATGACCCGCAGCTTCGTGCTCTGCGCCGATGATTTCGCTCTGACCGAGGGCGTCAGCCGCTCGATCCTGGAGCTGCTCGCCGCCGGCAGGCTCTCGGCCACGGGGGCGATGACCAACCGGCCGCATTGGCCGCGCCTGGCTAAAGAGCTTGCGGCGTTCTCTGGCAAGGCCGATCTCGGGCTCCACCTCAACCTGACCTGTGCCGCGCCGCTTGTGGCGATGCCGACCGCGGCGCCGTCGGGCACCCTGCCCAAGCTCGGCGAGCTCGCGCCGCTGGCGCTGCGCTCAGGCGCCGCGCGCGCCGAGATCGGGGCCGAGATCGCCCGCCAGCTCGACGCCTTCGAGCAGCATCTCGGCCGGGCGCCCGATTTCGTCGACGGCCACCAGCATGTTCATGTCCTGCCCGGCATCCGCCACCAGGTGCTCGATGCGCTGGTGGCCCGCTATCCGGCCGGCTCGGTCTATCTCCGTGACCCCAGCGATTCGATCGCGGCGATCCGGGCCCGCGGCGTCGCGGTCGGCAAGGCACTGACTGTCGCGGGGCTCGCCACCGGCCTGCGCCGCGCCGCCGCCCGGCGCGGCATCCCGACGAATCGAGGCTTCTCGGGCTTTTCGCCGTTCGACCCTCGGCGCGATTTCGCGAGAGATCTCGAGGCCTTCCTCGTCCAACCGGGACCGACGCATCTGATGATGTGCCATCCCGGCCATGTCGACGACGAGCTCGTGACGCTCGATCCGGTCGTCGCGACACGGCCGCTCGAACATGCGGCGCTGATGACATTCGCGCCGCCAAGCCTGCGGATAGGCCGTTTCGCCGCCGCTTGATCTCTGCGCTCGTCGCTCCGCGTGCAAGATGCATCGGCTGCAATCGAAAATTTACCCCGTTCGTTCACCCTGCGCAGCGGCAGTCCCGACAGCTCTGGGATGTCGCTGTCTGGAGTCCGCGGAAGATGAGCGTGATGGCTTGGTTTCAGTTGCGGGCGCCGCGATCGCATGCGGCCACGCCGCCGTTGGGCCAGGTCGGGAAGGTGATGCGCTCGCTCAGCAGCCAGATCGCCGGGGCCGCGGTCGCCATCGTCGCCGTCGCGATCGTCTTCGTCGTCATCGCCGCCGCCCGCTATAACGAGGCCAAGACGCGCGGCGACCTCGAGCAGAAGATGATGTCGCTCACCGCGATGATCGCCCACGCCTCGCCGCCGCTGATCCTGGCGCGCGACACCGTCACCCTGAGCTACATCCTGGAATCGCTGAAGCGCGATCCCGATTTCGATGCCGGTTTCGTCGCCGATGACCTCGTCGCTCTCGCCTCGGCCGGCCGCAATGACGATGCGCGACTGTCGTTCACCCCCAACAAGCTCAGCCGACTCCTCGGGCGGGAGCCCTGGGATGTGCTCGCCGAGCAGGATACGCTGCGGCTCGAGGACAAGACCTATGTGACGCAATTGCTCTCGGTGAAGGTCGGCGGCTTCAAGAAGCAGATCGGTTTTGTCGCCCTGCGTTTCGACAAGACCCGGCTGATCGCGCGTTCGGCCTGGGAGCAGTTCCTGACGATCGGCATCGGCATTGCGCTGCTCGTCGTGCTCGGGCCGCTGCTCTGGATCTCGCTGTCGCGGACGATGCGGCCGCTGAAGAGCATGACGCGGGCGATCGTCGGCATCTCCGACGGCAAGCTCGATACACCGATCGACGCAGCCGGCCGGCAGGATGAGATCGGCGCGATCGCCAGGGCGCTCGGCGTACTCAAGCTGCGCCTCGCCGAGCGTGCGACGCTGCAGGAGCGACAGCTCGTGACCGAGGCGGAGCGCCATAGCCATCAGAAGCGTGTCGAAGAAGCGATCGCGCTGTTCCGCGGTGAGGTCGGCGTCGCGCTCGAAGCCTTCAAGAGCAACGCCGACCGGATGGGTGAAGCGTCGGACGGGCTTGCCCGGGTTGCGGCGGAATCCTCGGAGCGTGCCGCCCGTGCCGCGGAAAATTCGCAGGGCGCTTCGATCAATGTCGAGAACGCCGCCCAGGCGGCCGAGGAGATGGGAGCGGCGATCCGCGAGGTCGAGTTCCAGGTCCGTCGCGTCCGCACCGAGATCGTCGAAGCGGCGTCCGCCTCCCGCGACACGGCGAGCTCCGTCCAGGCGCTGGATGAGACGGCGCGGGCGATCGGCGAGGTCGTGAACCTCATCCGCGACATCGCTGCTCAGACCAACCTGCTCGCGCTCAACGCCACCATCGAGGCGGCCCGTGCCGGCGAGGCAGGGCGCGGCTTTGCCGTCGTCGCAGCCGAGGTGAAGAGCCTCGCCTCCCAGACGGCCGACGCGACCGATCGCATCGTCAGCCAGGTCGGCGCCATCCAGGGCGCGACCACCGAGGTGGTCGACGCCATCCAGAATATCGCCACCCGCATGGGCGCGATCGAGAGCTTCGCCAATTCGGTGGCGACCTCGATCGAGCAGCAGGCGATCGCGACAGGCGAGATCGCCAGCGGCGTCGCCATGGCGAGCACTTCGGCGCTCTCGGTCTCCAGCGATCTCAGCGTGCTGGCCGACAGCGTCGAGGAGACCGGTCGTTCGGCGGATCAGGTCCGCCATGCCGCCGGCGAGGTCTCGGCCCAGGCGATGCGGCTCGATTCGACGGTGGACCAGTTCCTCAAGCGCGTCGCCGCTTGAGCCTTGGCGAAAACGAAACGGGGCCCCGCAGGGCCCCGTCCATATTCACTGATCGAATGTAAGATCAGGCCTTGGCGCCGTCATAGAGCTCGGCGACGTAGTCCCAGTTCACCAGGCTGTCGAGGAAGGCCTTGAGATAGTCCGGGCGCCGATTGCGGTAGTCGATGTAGTAGGAGTGCTCCCAGACGTCGACGCCGAGGATCGGCGTGCCGCCATGGACCAGCGGGCTCTCGCCGTTCGGGGTCTTGCTGACCGCGAGCTTGCCGCCCTTGACCTCGAGCCAGGCCCAGCCCGAGCCGAACTGGCCGACGCCGGCAGCGACGAAATCTTCCTTGAACTTGTCGACCGAGCCGAAGGAATCGACGATCGCCTTCTCCAGCGCGCCCGGCAGCTTGCCGCCGCCATTGGGCTTCATCCACTTCCAGAAGTGGAGGTGGTTGTAGTGCTGGCCGGCATTGTTGAACACGGCCGGGTTCTTGCCGTAGGAGCCCTTGACGATCTCCTCGAGCGATTTGCCCTCGAATTCGGTGCCCTTGATCGCGTTGTTGCCGTTGTTGACGTAGGCGAGGTGGTGCTTGTCGTGGTGGTACTCCAGCGTCTCCTTCGACATGTAGGGCTGGAGGGCGTCATGCGCATAGGGAAGATCGGGCAGGGTAAAGGACATGGGGCCTCTCCTTGGGCTGTCGAAATCGCGACGTGAGAATGGCTGCAATGACGCAACGCTTGGGCAATGATTGCCCGGCGGAACACCCCGCCATTCGCCTGTTAGTTAAGCCCCTCGGCCGGCAGCGGCAACCGCCGGACCCTGAGAAATCCGGCAAGGCCGGCTTGTGTCGTGCGGGGAGGGCGCGCGCAGGCCGTTTGGTTGGCAATACCGCATGGTATCGATAGGTTAACCGGCGAGGCGGCAAGCTGTCGCAGCTCGTCTCGCCCCAAAGGAGCAAGCGTTGGTCAGGGTTTTCGTGGTTCTCGGGTTCGCCCTGCTGGCGGGCGGCGCCTATGCCATCGTCGATGGCTGGCCATATCGTGTCCTGGAACGTGGCTTCACTGAAGTCATCCTGGGAGGACTGTCGCTCGTCGCCGGGCTGATCCTGCTCGCGCTCGCGGCGGTTCTCGCTGAGGTCCGCCGGCTCAAGGGGCTGGTCAGCGGCGCCATGGCGGCGGTCGCGCTGTCCGAGCCGCGTGCCGACGAGCGGCCGGCGCCGAACCTGGCGCCCGCGCGCCCTGAGCCCGCGCTCGAGAAGGCGCCCGAGCCCGAGGCGAAACCTGTCGGCATCGCCACCACATTGGCAGTCGGCGCAGGTGCGGCTGCCGTGGCCGGCGCGCTCACCGGCTTGGCGAAGGCCGAAGCGAAGCCGGACGAAAAGACCACCGACGCGGATCAAGCCGAAAAGGCGGAGGGGGGCGACGGTGACCTCTCCGATCATCGCGCCGAAGCTGCCGCCGAGCCGGTGCAGGTGCCGTCGACCGCGGCCGGCGACATCGACGACTGGCTGCTGCCTCCGGTCTCGCCGGCGCTTGATGCCGCCCCCGCGGATGTTCGCCCGGACGAGCGGAACGGGAACAGCGAGGCGAAAGAGAAGGCCGAGGGCGCGCAGGAGAAGCAGGACCGCCCGGCTTCTGCCGATCTCGACGAGGCCTCGTATGCGGCCGACGACGAGATCGAGGATATTGCCGAGCCTGACGCCGCGGTGGACGAGCCCGAAGCCAAGCAGGACGAAGGCGGGCACGACGACGCCTCCAAGCCGGAGCCCGTGCCTGCGTCGAGTTCCGAGGACCGGCTCTGGTGGCCACGCATCGACCGCCCGGCACGGGAGGAATCCGCCTCTTCGGTCGACGATGAATTCAACGCATTGCGCGATCAGCTCGCCGGCGTCGTCAATGCGCCCGAAGTCGAGCCGCCGCGGCGCGATCGAGGCACCCCGGACGTCGCCGAGAGCTGGATGGCGCCGCGGCCCTGGCCGCCGGTGACCCAGCCGCGCGATCCCGGCGCCTTGAGCGAGGTTGAGGCTGCCGATAAGGCGCCACCCGAGGAGGGCAAGATCGAGCCCGCTCCTGTGGTGGACGAGCCTTCGCCTCCCCAGGCGGAGCCGGAGCCGGCCGCCGAATCTGCCCCCGCAACGGCGGACGCGTCGCCTGTCGAGAAAGCCGAGCCATCAGCGGCGGAGGCCATGGCAGCCGAAGCCAAGCTCGATGAAGAGCCCGCGGCGTCAGAGGAGGGCGTGATCGGCGCCTATCAGGTCGGCGAGACGCAGTTCACCATGTTCGTCGACGGCTCGATCCATGCTCGCACACCGGATGGCGACTATGTCTTCGCCTCGATGGACGAGCTGAAGGCCTATCTCGCCAGCGAGAAGGACAAGCTTGGCGCCTAGCTTGAGCCCGCCGCCGCCTCACCAGCCTTGTCCCAGCCGCCGCCTGCCGCGGTGATGGCGAAGGCATAGGCGAGGGCGGTCTCCTTCAGCGAGTCGAAGCGCCCGGCCGCGCCCGCATGGCCGGCGTCCATATTGGTGTGCAGCATGATCGGGCCGCCGCCAGTCATGGTCGCGCGCAGACGCGCCACCCATTTCGCCGGCTCCCAATAGGTCACGCGCGGGTCGGCGAGACCGCCCGTCGCCAGGATCGGCGGATAGGTCTGCGCCTTGACGTTGTCATAGGGCGAGTAGCTGAGGATCGTCCGGAAGGCGGCGACATCCCGGATAGGGTCACCCCATTCCGGCCACTCCATCGGCGTCAGCGGCAGGCTCTCGTCGAGGATAGTGTTGAGCACGTCGACGAAGGGCACTTCGGCGATGATGCCGGCGAACAGCTCCGGCGCGAGATTGGCGACCGCGCCCATCAGCATGCCGCCGGCGCTGCCACCTTCGGCGACGATGCGGCCGCGGCTGGTGAAGCCCTCTGCCGCCAGCATCTCGCCGGCGGCGATGAAGTCCGTGAAGCTGTTGGGCTTGTTCTGGCGCTTGCCGTCGAGATACCAGCCCCAGCCCTTGTCGGTGCCGCCGCGGATATGGGCGATGGCGTAGACGAAGCCGCGATCGACCAGGCTGAGCGGACGCGTCCGGAACGAGGCCGACATCGCTGCGCCATAGGAGCCGTAGCCATAGAGCAGGCAGGGCGCCGAGCCGTCCAGCGTCAGGTCACGTCGGTGCAGCAGCGAGACCGGCACCTTGGCGCCGTCCTTGGCGGTCGCGAAGATGCGGCGCACGACATAGGCTTCGGAATCGTGGCCGGAGGGCACCTCCTGGCGCTTCACCAAAGTGCGTGCGCCGGTGGTGAGGTCATAGTCATAGGTCTCGGCCGGCCGCGCCATCGAGGCGTAGATGAAGCGTAAGGTGTCGGTCTCGAACTCGTAGCCGGCATCGACGCCAAGTCCATAGGCCTCCTCGTCGAAGGCGATGCTGCTCTCCGCTCCGCTCTTGAGGTCGCGGATGACGATGCGCGGCAGGCCCTCCTCGCGCTCCAGGCGGATCAGGCGACCGGCGAGGCAGATATGGCTGAGGATCAGCCGCCCGCGCTTGTGCGGCACGAGATCGACCCAGTTGGACGGCGAGGGATCGGCCAGCGGGGCGCGCACGATCTTGAAGTCTTCGGCGCCGTCGGCATTGGTCAGGATCAGCAATTCGTCGCCGTGATGCTCGACGCTATACTGGCGACCCGCCAGTCGCGGCGCTATTAGCCGGGGTTTGCCGGCCTCGTCGGCGAGGTCGACCATGCTGACCTCCGAGGTCTCGTGATCACTGCTCGAGATCAGCAGGAAGCGGCGCGACTGGGTCTGGTCGATATCGGCGAACAGGCCGGGATCGGTTTCCTCATAGAGCAGTTCGTCCGCGCTCTGCGGCGTGCCGAGCCGGTGGCGCAGCACACGCGTCGGGCGGTGGTCGTCATCGAGTGCGACATAGACGAAAGCGCTGGAATCGGCGGCCCAGATCATCTCGCCGGAGGTATCGGCGATCGCATCCGGCAGGTCCTTGCCGGTGTCGAGATCGCGCACGCGGATCAGGAACAATTCCGAGCCGGCCTCGTCGGCGCTCCAGGCGAGGAGGCGATGGTCGGGGCTGTGCTCGGCATCGCCGAGATCGAAGAACTCCTTGCCCTCGGCGAGGGCGTCGGCATCGAGCATGACCTGCTCCCGCCCGGCCTTGCTACCTTGGTTCGCGCGCGGTTTGCGGCAGATCAGCGGGTGTTCGCCGCCGCGCCGGTAGCGGCTGTAGTAGAGGAACGGCCCGTCCGGCTGCGGCGGCTCGCTGTCATCCTCCTTGATGCGCCCGCGCATCTCTTTGATCAATTCGCGCTGGAGTATCTTCGTCGGCGCCATCAGCGTGTCGCACCAGGCGTTCTCCGCCTCGATATGCTTGCGGATCTCGGTGGGCAGGGTGTCGGGATCGCGCAGCACGTCGCGCCAGTTCTCGGCGCGCAGCCAGGCATAGTCGTCGTTCAGGATGACGCCGTGGACGGTACGGCTCTGCGGGCGGATCGCGGCAACCGGCGGTGAGGCGACCTTGCTTTGGCTAGTCATGCTTGGTCTCCGGACTCGTTTGATCATTTCTAAGTATGCGATCCATATAGGGATCGTTCCATCTTTGCCGATGATGACAGGTAGAGGTCGGGGCAGACACTGACAAGGACAACCTTTTGGCGCAAATGCTGCAGCGCAAAGCGCTCCGGTTACGATCTGCGCTCACAAAATAAGCAATAATATGTCTCAGTGAACGTATTCGAATCCTTGTCAGGCCACTTGCGATATTGAAGGACATGGCTTAGACGAGTGCCGGCTGATCCGTTTTGCATGATTCTATTCCGGCGGAAATTCGACCGTTCGTCGGCGGCGATCAGGGAGGGCGCTTGCGCCTGGAAACAGAGCTGGGAACAGTCACCGCTACGACCGGTCAATATAACAATGGAGCAATGCCATCATGGCTGACCAAGACGGTTCCGATTTCATCGAGCTCACGGCAGATATCGTTTCCGCCTACGTGTCGAACAATTCTGTTCCTGCCTCCGAACTGCCGGCGCTGATCAGCGATGTTCACGCCGCTCTCAATCGCGTCGTCGGCGGCGCTGCACCGGTTGTGCCGGTCGAGGCGCCCAAGCCAGCAATCGCGGTGAAGAAGTCGATCACGGCCGATTATCTGATCTGCCTGGAGGACGGAAAGAAGTTCAAGTCGCTCAAGCGCCATCTGCGTACGCAGTACAACATGTCGCCTGAGCAGTATCGCGAGAAGTGGGGCCTGCCGCCCGACTATCCGATGGTCGCGCCGAACTACGCCGAGGCGCGCTCGCAGCTTGCCAAGAAGATGGGTCTCGGCCAGCAGCGCCGCAAGCGCCGCTGATTCACCGCAGATTAAGCTGCATCATCGCCTATGCAGTGGAGCCGCCGGCTGAGCCGGCGGCTTTTTCTTTTTGGGGTCGACTTCCGCGGTGCAGGCTGTCGGTTCGAAAACCTGCCGAACTCCTGATGTGCTGAAGGAGCCCGAGCAGATCGCGACGATCTGGCATCCGCGGGGAACCCGTCTCCCGCATCGAACTCAGGCCTACCCGACTTCGACACTCTGAGCACTGATCTCGGGCAAATCCGAGATCAGTGGAGAAGGGCAGGGATCAGCGTCTGCCTTAGCAGTCGGAGAGTACAAGGGCCGCCTCGCCCTTTTAGGTCCCTCACCCCTGTCGCTCCCCCATCCGGAGAGAGGTGTCTCGCGCACGTCTCATCTGGCTTTGCTCGCTCGAAGGCCCTCCGGCACCGCGAGCGTCCCTATCCAGAGACGGGCCTGGACAGATGTGGCCTGGCGGCTGGAGAGCCCTATGGCGAATGGCGGCCCTGGTGAGCAGGCCCAGAATTGTCAGGAGCCTGTCGCCAGGGCGCATCGCGTGCTTGTCGCGGAGGATATAGGAATATATACCTGAAAGCGTCGCAGTTGAATTCGGGGAGGCGATGCCCGCAATGGAACATATCATGAACAATCTGATTGCCAAGCGGCAGGAGCCTGTCAGTTGTGCGGCGTCGGCGCGGTTGGTCGAAGCGGCTGTCTGCGGCGCGATGGGGCTGCCCGCCGGGGCGCTGCGGGCCGGGCGCGGGCCGCACAGGATCGCCTTCGCCCGCCAGCTTGCGATGTATCTGACGCATGTCGGCTTCGGCCTGACCCTGACCGAGGTCGGGGCCTGCTTCGAGCGCGACCGAACCACCGTGCGACATGCCTGCGTCCTGATCGAGGACCGGCGCGACCAGCCGGTCTTCGACCTGGCCGTCACCGCGCTCGAGACCGGCCTGGCGCATCTCGCTTTCGGCCTGCAGCTGGGGATCGGCCCGGAGGCGGCGCGATGAGTACCGGCGAGGATCGCAACCAGTCGCCCTCCCGCCTGCTGCGGCATCTGAGCGAGCCGGATGCCTACGGCGTCGAGTCTCCGCTCGGCTGCGGCCGGATCGCGCTCTACCGCCGTGGCGCCGGCGGAGCGACGCTCGGGGCCGGCTATGTCGAGGCCGCCGAGGCCGAGGCGCTCGTCGCGGCCGGTTTCGCCGGCTGGATCTCGGAAGCGGGCAAGCGCCGGCTGCGTCTTGCCGGCGCCCAGCCTGGCAATTCCCGTGCGACGACGACGGTGATGGTGGACGGAGAGGCGCAGCAGGTCGCGCTGGACGAGCGCGAGAGCCCGCTGCTCTGGCTGCATCGCCGTCCCGGCAAGGACGGGCAGCCGCAGATCGCGGCCGCCGAATTCGCTGCCGGCGAGCGCTTTCGTGCCGATCTGACCCTGGCGCAGATGCTGCCGCGGGTGACGGTGAACTGGGATGCGGGCCTTGCCGCCGGTACCCATGCCGCGGCGCGCGGGCCGGCCGAGGCCTCCGATTCCTGCCTGGCGGCGCGCCAGCGCGTGCGCCTCGCCTGCAAGCGGCTCGGCCCCGAGTTATCGGGGTTGGCGATCGATGTCTGCGGTTTCCTCAAGGGGCTCGACCAGGTCGAGCGCGAGCGCAAATGGCCGGCGCGCTCGGCCAAGGTCGTGCTGCGGCTGGCGCTGGCGGCGCTGGTCGAGCATTACGGGCTCGGCGGGAAACAGGAACGAACGGCGAGCCATGCCTGGCGCGCTCGGGATGCACGCCCGACGATCCCGGCTCCGCCGGAACCTCGCGATTAGGCGAGTGCCGCGCGGGCGTCGCTCTTGATCCGCTCCATCATGGCACGCACGCCGTTCGAGCGCTGCGGCGTCAGATGGGCGGCGAGGCCGAGGCGCTCATAGATCGCGAAGGCGTCGGTCGCCAGGATCTCACGCGCGGTATGGCCGGAATGGATGGCGATGGCCAGCGCGACCAGCCCGCGCACGATATGGGCGTCGCTGTCGCCGCGGAAGGTGAGGCGCGTCGCTTCGCCGGGTCCGCCTTCGACATGGGTCTCGAGCCAGACCTGGCTGGCGCAGCCGCGCACCTTGTTGGCGTCGTTGTGCGCTTCGTCGGGCAAAGGCGCGAGCGTCCGCCCGAGCTCGATCAGATAGCGGTAGCGATCATCCCACTCGTCGAGCAGCTCGAAATTGGCGACGATTTCGTCGAGGCTCTCGCTCATGAATTCCGCTATCGGCCCCCGGCTCATTCCGCCGGCGCTTGGCGGCGGCGATGGGCAAGCTCTTCGGCCTCTCGCGCGGCGAGGTCAAGCCTCAGCGGTGTCGCGGCGCTGTCTCGGTGTTGCGGGTCGCGGCGTTCGCTGCCAAGGCAAGGACCCGGGCACGGGTCTCCGGCTCCAACCCGGCCAGGACCTCGGCGGCTTCGCGGATGCTGGCCGCGCCTTGCAGTGCCGCCTTGGGATCGATCTTGGCGAGGATGGCGATCGCCGCCTTGGCGTCGACCACGAGCGCATCGGGCTCGCTCTTCGTGCCGTGCACTGGCGAGTACAGCGCGATCGCGCCGACGATCGCCAGGCTGCGCAGAAGATAGGCCATCTTGGTCCCCGTCCGGTTCCAGGCTCCCCAGCCTGCCGATGAGCGAACCATAGCGCGTGGATCGAAAGATCAGGTGTCGCCGACAGCATCGATTTGAATCAAAGGCGGGGTATCGCCTTCAGCTTCCATTCACCTTGCCACGAACAACAGCTTAGCCTTGGAAAGCGTGCGGCGACCTGTGCAATTTATTGAAAAATATAAGCTATTTCTGCCTCCGTCACAGAAGCGTCAGGTTTCCGGCTCCGCCGCCTTAAGTCCCGCTTAAACGGCAGCCGCGAGGATCGGCTCAACAAGGCGGGGCGAAAGCGCCGATGGCCGGCAGAGGTGCGCGTTTGCGGTTTTCCAGTTTGATGACGGCGATGAGGGCGCAGGTTGCGGCGATGGTCCATCCATCGGCGCTGGCCGATTCGCTCGAGCGCATGCGTCATGAGCGCTTCATGCTGAGCAGGCTCGCCGCCTCCGTCGCGGCGCTCAGCCTGGTGCCGGCCTATATCGCCTGGCGCGGCCGTATCGGCGCGCTCGAACTGCTCGTGCTCGTCGCCATGGCGCTGCCCCTTCTGGCCGTGTTTCTGCTCTCGCGCACCGGGCGGCTCGATCTCGCGCATTGCCTGTCCGGCGCCGCCCTGACCTTGCTGGTCACCACGCTCGCCTGCCTGACCGGCGGCGCTTCTTCCCCGTTGCTGCTCTGGCTCGCCGCAGTGCCGGCCGAGGCGATGTTCTTCGGCTCCCGTCCGTATGTGGCGCGCGCCAGCGCGCTCGCCGTGATCGGTCTCGGTGCTGTCGTGGCCTTGCAGGGAAGCGGAATGATCGCGGAGCCGGCCCCCTGGACCTGGCAGGCGATGCCGGTCTTTGCTGCTGTCGCGATCCTGCATGCGGCGCTGATCACGGTCGGCTTCCTCTATCGTCGCGACGACGAATTGCGTGAGCACCGGGCCTCCGATATGCGCGCCCAGCTGATGCTCGAACATGTCGGCGATCTCGTCACCTGGCATGATGCGGCCGGCACCGTCGTCTTCGCCAACGAAGCGGCCCGCAACCTGACCGGAGCCGAGCCGGCGGGACTCTTCGGCCGTGGCCTGTTCGAGCGCGTCCACATCGCCGACCGGCCGCTCTTCCTGAAGGCGCTAAGCGACGCCGCTCATGGCAGCGGCCGGGCCAGCGCCTGCTTTCGCGTCCTCTTCGTCCCGGCGGGAGCCGATGGGCGCGGCAATGCAAGCCCGGTCGTCCGCTGGCTCGACCTCAGCGCCCGGCGCATCGAGCAGTCCGGCCCTCATGGCGCCGCTGCCGTCGTCTGCGTCAGCCGCGACGTCACCGACCGGCATGCGATCGACGAGGAGCGCGAGCGCAACCACGCCGAGGCGGTCAAGGCGAGCGACGTCAAGGGCCAGTTCCTGGCGACGGTCAGCCATGAGTTGCGCACCCCGCTCAACGCCATCATCGGCTTCTCGGAGATGCTGGGCGGCGATCTTGGCGTCTCCTTCAGCCCGGCACAGCGCCAGGAATATGCCAGGATCATCCATGATTCCGGCCAGCACCTGCTCGACGTGGTCAATACACTGCTCGACGTCTCGAAGATCGAGAGCGGGGCGATGACCATCGAGCAGGACGCGCTCGACATGGCCGAGCTCGCCGAGGATTGCTGCAATGTCGTCGCGCTCAAGGCCAGCAGCGGCACGGTCGCGCTCGAGCGGATCGTCGGCCCCGAGCTACCGCAGCTGCTCGGCGACCGACGCGCCCTGAAGCAGGTGATGCTCAACCTGCTCTCGAATGCGATCAAGTTCACGCCGCCCGGCGGGCGCGTCACGCTCGCTCTGGTGCGCGATGGCGGGATGATCGACCTCTCGGTCTCCGATACCGGCATCGGCATCGCCGCCGCCGATCTGCCGCGATTGGGCGATCCATTCTTCCAGGCCAAATCGTCCTACGACCGCGCTCATGACGGCACCGGCCTTGGCCTGTCTGTGGTGCGCGGCCTCGTCGGCCTGCACGGCGGCACGCTCACCATCGAGAGCGCGCTGGGCAGCGGCACCCGCGTCGGCGTCCGCCTGCCGATAGGGGGCGTTGCTGCCACGAACGAGCCGGCCCGTATCGCAACCTTCGCCCGCGCCCCGCGCCGCGGCCTCGAGACCAAGCAACCCGTTCGCCTGACCGCCTGACCGAGAGTTCAAGACCCATGTCAGCCACGCTTGCCGCCCGTGCCCGCTCCGATGCGACGCTGTCGATGCCTGTTCGCCGTCCGTCCGGCCGACGTGCCGCGCCGTCGCTGCCGGCGCGGCTGCTGCGCTGGTTCACGAAGCGTCCGGGCCGCGGCCTTATCGTGCTGCTGTTCGCGGCGGTGTCGGTGCTGATCGTCCTGAACGCGGTGCTGTTCCAGAAGGGTCGCCATCCCGCCCCGATGCTGTCGCCGCCCTCGCAATCGGCGGCGCGGCCGGCCGAGCAGCGCCGTGTCGAGACGCCGGTCGTCGCCGAGCCTGCGTCTGCACCGCAGGCGGTGATGCCGCCGGCGCGGCCCGGCACCCTGGCGCCGGCTGCCCGCGATGCGGCGCCGCGCCCGCCGGCGCCGGTCGCAGCCGCGCAGCCGCGCCAGGCCCAGGCTGCGCCAGCCCCGGCGCGCCCGGCTCCCGCCGCGCAGCCGGTGGCACGCGATCCGATCGCGGATCTGATCAACGGCGCCGACATCCGCCCGCCGGCTGACATCAAGGGCCAGCGGCGCTGAACCGCGAGGGCTGGCCTTGCCCCGCCTGACCAGCGATTTCTGGGTCTCGGCCTATCTGCGCCAGGCCGCGTTTGACGGGCTCGTCGCGGTGCTGCGTCGGCGTGGCGCGCGCGAGGCCGGCGCCATCTTCGTCAAGCTCGATCGGCTCGACGGTACCGCGGCGCTCTATGGCCCGGCACCGCAGGCGCTGGCGGACGAGGCTGGCGAACGGCGCTTCCAGCTCGTCCTCGACGCCGATCCGCTCGCGATCGAGGATCGGGTCGCGCGCGAAGTGCGCTTCGACAGCGATCTCTGGCTGGTCGAGATCGAGAACCGCGCCGGCGATGCCCGGCTGGATGTCGTCGAGAGCTAGCGCTCAGTCGCCGCCGCCGCCGAGCCGTCGCCTGACTTCCTGAACGATGCCGCGGGATGGCGCCCGTTCTGCGCCGGGGCGGGCCGGCGTCCCGCTCGGATCCATGGCGGGCTGCAGGGCGCCCGATCTGACGTTGCGCGGCGCGATCCCGCCGATCTGCTGGGCGAGCCGACGCGCCACTGCCGGCTGCAGTGCCCGCATCAGCTCGACCAGGGCGAAGATGCGCTCGACCGAGCGGGCAGCCTCGTCGCCGAGACCGATCAGGAAGCGCGTCGCATCTTCCGGGCTCGCTCCGCAGCCGATCAGCACCAGCGCGGCGAGTTGGCGCGATGAATCATTCGCCATGGCGGCTGCGAAACGAGCGTCGCCGCCGAAGGCATCTGCCAGTGCGGCGAAGGCGCCTTTGCGATCGGACAGTGCCGTCGCGATCAAGCCGGAGAGCCGGTCGCCGGGAAGTGTCGCCGGGCGCGGCGAGGGCGCTAGCGCCTCACGGGCCGTGACGGCGTCGATCATGGCGAGACGCTTCTCCAGGCTCGCCTGCAGGAAGAGCGGGGTCAGCTCCGACACCGGCAGATCGGTCCGTGCCAGGAGGGCCGTGCCAAGAGTCGGCGTGCCGGCGGCGCGCGGCAGCAGCAGGTCGAGTGCGGCATGCGGTAGCGGCGCCGCGATGTTCGCGACCAGCGCCGCGTCGATCTCTGCGCTGTCGCAGCCCGCAAGCGTGATGCTGGCGCTGCTGGTCAGGTCGCGCCGGCCGGCAAGGGCGGTCCTGGCCTCGTCGCCGCCGTCGGCCGCGATCTCCTCGATCTCCGCCGCGGTCAGCGGCATGCCGTTGCCTATCAGTGCGGCCAGCACCTCGCCCCCGCGTTTGCGCAAAGCCGCGAGCACCTCGCTCGGCGCATACGGCCAGCTCGCGAGCTTGCGGGCGAGGATCGTCGCCGTGGCCTCGTCGACCACCGGGATCAAGGCCTCGGCCATGGCGCGGAAGGCCTCCATGTCCTCGGGGGAGGGGCGCGGTGTCGCCAGGAGCAGGTCGGTCTTCACCCGCAATGCGACCTGGCGCAGGTCGAGCCCGCCATCGCTGGCCAGCCTGGCGAGTTCGGCAAGGTCTGTGGCGATGCGGGACGGCATGAGCGATTCTCGTCGGCGAACTTCACTTTTGCGAAACTTATCCCCGATGCGTTAGCACGGCGTTAACCATGATGGCGCTTGATGGTCTTGAGGATGGCTGGCGCGATGTGTGCATGCAGCCATTCGGGCTTCCGCGTTGTGAGCGAATTGGGCGCAGGCGCCAGCAAGGGAGGCGCATCATGGCAGACGTCATTCCTTTCGCGCCGCGCAGGCGCTCAGCCAGCCAGGGGGCCGCGGCGGCGGGCCCTTTCGGCCAGATCCTGTTCTTCACCGGCGTGCGCTACGAGCGCCAGCACGAGCCGGCCGCGAGCAAGCCGCCGCGGCGGCCGCGTCCTGTCGGCCGTGGCGAACGCGAGAATCGGCGCAGGCGTCCAGGGTGAGAGCTGTCGTCGTCACGGCGGCATTATCCTGCCTCCTGCTTGCCGGCTGCTCGACCACCGGCGATCTCGGCCGGCCCCGCCCCAACATCTTTGCCGACCAGTTGGCGCCGGCGATCGGCGACTGGAGCGCGCGCTTTCGCGGCGAGGCCTCGTCCTGGTTCCACCTGACCGACGACGAGGAGCAGTTGCGGACCCGCGCCTGGCGGCTCGTCCTGCCCGCGCATGAGAAGAGCCATTTCGAGCGCGAGGTCTCCAAGCTCGCCCATGCCCGCATCCTGCCGGTCGAGGCCCAGTCGAACGACGTCACCGCCTATCAGCGCGCTTTGGTCTCGGGTTCCTTCGCATCGCAGGCCTCGCGCTACAACCGGCTGAGTGAGGACGCCCATGGCGACCGGCTCCTGCTCGCGCAGTTCCGCGCCAATGCCCTGCGGGTCATCAATGCCGATCGTGCGCGCCTGCGCACCCTCGACGCCTCGCAGCTCCTGCCGCCCGAGCAGCGCGACCCGGCCTATGATCGCGTCGCCGAGAACGAGGGGCTGATGCTCTGGGTCTGCGAGCGCGCTCGCTTCCGGTCGAAGAGCTATCGCTATGCGCTGGAAGCCTTGGTCGTCGAGATGCCGTCGCGCGAGGCCGTTCGGGCCGAGCGCGCCATCATGGGAATGGAGAGCGAGCTCGGTCCCGCCTGCACCCTTCCTCTGATCGGCGTCTTCGGCGGCAAGGGTCAGGGGGAGCCCTCGCGCGCTCCGGTCGTCTACAAGGGGTAGCGGCTCACGCCCGCAGGCACGCGCTTCGGTCGATCGGAAGCCGCGTCGTTCGCCCTGCGAAAAGGTTTCCCATCTTCCCTGAATTGGGTCTAGCCTGCCGATCATGAGCCGGCGATCGGTGGGGTGATCGCATGTCAGTGACGCAAATCAGAGTCGCGGCTTCGGCTGCAGCGGAAGCGCCCTCCGATCCGCCTGTCGATGGCCATCGCCATGAGGCCGGTGTCATCGCCTCGAGCGTCTACGCTCATGGCGTGCGTGTCGCCGACATTCCCGTAGAGGAAGCTGGGGAATGGGCGCGCAAGGACGGCCACGTCGTCTGGATCGGGCTGTTCGAGCCAGAGGCGGCGCTGCTCAAATGCGTGCAGCAGCAGTTCAACCTGCATCCGCTTGCCGTCGAGGACGCGACCAACGCCCATCAGCGGCCGAAACTCGAACAATACGGCGATGCGCTCTTCGTGGTCGCTCGCACCGCCCAGATGGTCGAGAAGCGCATCGCCTTCGGCGAGACGCATATCTTCATCGGCCGTGGCTATATCGTCAGCGTCCGCCACGGCGCTTCGACCTCGTACACCTCGGTGCGGCAGCATTGGGAGACCTGCCCGACCTCGCTGGCCAAGGGCGAGGACTTCATCCTCTATGCGATCCTCGATTTCATCGTCGACAACTACATGCCCGTGCTCGAGGCGATCCATGACGAGGTCGAGGAGATCGAGGACAAGGTCCTCGCCAGGCCGATGACCCGCAGCGACATCGAGCGGCTCTACATGCTCAGGCGCGACCTGCTCCGCCTGCGCAATGCCGCCGGCCCGCTGGTCGAGGTCTGCCAGCGCCTGACCAATGGCAGCGTGCCGCAGATCCGCCCGACGCTGGCGCCGATGTTCCGCGACGTGACCGACCATGTCCGCACCGTGCAGGAGAAGATCGACAGCCTGCGCGAGGTGCTGGCCTTCGCCTTCGAGGCGAGCCTGCTCGTCGGCCAGAGCCAGGAGAACGCGATCACCAAGCGGCTCGCCTCCTGGGCGGCCATCCTCGCGGTGCCGACGGCGGTCGCCGGCATCTACGGCATGAACTTCAAGAACATGCCGGAACTGGAGATGCACTACGGCTACTACGTCGTCCTCGCCTTCATTGTCACCGCCTGCCTCACGCTCTTCTGGCGCTTCAAGCGCAATGGCTGGCTCTGAATGGCGGCATTATCGGGCCTTTTCGATACGCTGGCCGACAAGGCGCCCATATGCGCGTCATTGACATCGGATACTGCAAGTTGAACCTTCTGGTTGTGATCGGCCGGCTGCGCCGATAGGCACGCCGCCGGGCACTGCATTGTTGACCTTGGGCATGAGGGAGCGAGACAATGGCGGCCGCGGCGGAAACCAAGAAGCGACCACCGATCACCATGTATGTGCTGATCGGCATGATCCTCGGCGTCATCGTCGGCTATATGTGCAACACCAACTACCCGGACCCGAAGGTCGCCGGGCAGATCGCCGATAACATCAACATCATCACAACCGTGTTCCTGCGGCTGATCAAGATGATCATCGGCCCGCTGGTGCTCACGACCCTGATCGTCGGCATCGCCCATATGGGCGACACCTCCTCGATCGGCCGCGTCGGCATCAAGGCGCTAGGCTGGTTCATGATCGCCTCGCTGGTGTCGCTGGCGCTCGGGCTCATTCTGGCGAACCTGCTCCAGCCTGGCCACAATATCGGCCTCCCGCTGCCCGATGTCGGCGCCGCGACCAATCTGAAGACTTCCTCCTTCACGCTGAAGGACTTCATCACCCATCTCGTGCCGAAATCGATCGCCGAGGCGCTCGCCACCAACGAGATCCTGCAGATCGTGGTGTTCTCGCTGTTCGCCGGCATCGCGCTGGCCTCGATGGGCGAGACCGGCAAGGCCCTGACAGAGATGATCGATCAGATGGCCCATCTGATGCTGAAGATCACCGGCATGGTCATGTACTTCGCGCCGATCGCCGTCTTCGCCGCCGTGGCCTCGACCATCACCACGCAAGGGCTCGGCATCCTCGTCACCTTCGCCAAGTTCATGGGCTCGTTCTATCTTGGTCTGTTCGTGCTCTGGGCGCTGATGATCCTGGTCGGCTTCCTGATCCTGGGGCCGAGCGTCGCCAGGCTCGTCAGCCTGGTCAAGGAGCCGTTCCTGATCTCGTTCTCGACGGCGAGCTCGGAGGCGGCCTATCCGAAGATGCTGGAGGCGCTCGATCGCTTCGGCGTCAGTCGCAAGATCTCCAGCTTCATGCTGCCGATGGGCTATTCCTTCAACCTCGACGGCAGCATGATGTACTGCACCTTCGCCGTGCTGTTCATCGCCCAGGCCTATGGCATCGAACTGTCCTGGGGCACGCAAATCTCGATGATGCTGCTGCTGATGCTGACCTCGAAGGGCATGGCCGGCGTGCCGCGCGCTTCGCTCGTCGTCATCGCCGCGACCCTGAACCAGTACAACATCCCCGAAGCCGGGCTGCTGCTGATCATGGGCGTCGACCAGTTCCTCGACATGGGCCGCTCCGCCACCAACGCCGTCGGCAATTCGATCGCGGTGGCGAGCGTCGCCAAATGGGAGGGGCAGCTCGGCGAGCCGGTCGACGATCCGGCTACCGCGGGCGCTTCGGGCGCTCTTGCCGGGCAGGCCGCCTGATCCGGTAGCCGCTCATCCTGGGATCACGGGGCGGCCATGCGGCCGCCCGAAAGGAGCGACGATGCGACGGCTCTTTGTCGGCCTGATCGCCATGTTCGGGTACCTCGTCGGGACGGCGGTCTCCGCGCAGACCCAGTCGAATGCGCTCACCGGTACTTTGAAGAAGGCGCGCGATGCCGGGGCGGTGACCATCGGCTATCGCGAGGCTTCCTTCCCCTTCTCCTATCTCGACGCCAGGCGCGAGCCGATCGGCTATTCGATCGATCTCTGCCGGCTGATCGTCGACGCGATGAGCGACGAGCTCGGCCGCGAGCTGCAGCTGAAATGGGTGCCGGTAACCTCGGCCTCGCGCTTCGATGCGCTGACCAAGGGCGAGATCGACCTGGAATGCGGCTCGACCACGCAGAATCGCGAGCGGCAGGCGATCGCATCCTTCTCGCCGGTGATCTTCGTCGCCGGCACCAAGCTGATGGTCCGCAAGGATGCCGGCATCCGCTCCTTCCGCGACCTCAACGGGAAGACCGTGGTCGTCACCGCCGGCACCACCAACGAGAAGGCGATGAACGATCTGCAGGCGCGCTTCAAGACCGGCGCCACGCTCGTCACCACGCCGGACCATGACCAGTCCTTCGCGCAGTTCATGGCCGGCAAGGCCGATGCCTATGCCGGCGACGACATCCTGCTCTACGGCATGATCGCGCGCGCCAACGCCGAGGACAAGGTCATGGTCGTCGGCGATTTCCTCTCCTACGACCCTTACGGCATCATGTTCCGCCGTGACGATCCGGCGATGGCGGCGCTGGTCGACAAGATGTTCCGCACCATCGCTGAAAGCCGCGAGCTGGAGCACAGCTATAACCGCTGGTTCATGCACAAGCTGCCGGGCGGCGAGCGCCTGCGCCTGCCGATGAGCGCGCAACTCGAGTCGATCTTCGGCACGTTGAGCGCGAAGCCAGATTAATCTGCGAGTCCACAGGCGACGCCGGTCGCCTGCGCCTCCGCCTCGCTGCGGTCGAAGGCGCGGCGGACCACCACCCTGGCGACGACGAGGCCTTGCAGCGACGGCGAGATCACGCGCAGCTCCCGCGATGTCTCGCCTTCCTCGTCATTGGCCAGCCGCTCGTCGAGCTGCTCTTGCGTCATCACCACGAATTCGAGCACGCCGCGGATCGCGGCCCGGTCGGTGATGGCATAGGCGACGCCGCCACCGCGGCGATGGACGGTGAGGCCGAGCGGCAGCGAGCCGGTACGCGCCACTACCCGCAGGGGCCCGGCCGAAAGATCATAGCTGCAGACGGCGGCGACGCTGTTGGGATCACCGTCGAGGATTGCCGGCAGGCCCGCAGGCGGTGGCGTCACCAATTCGGCGCGGCCGTTGGCACCCAGCGCGGCATAGACGGTTGCCGCATCATGCGTCGCCAGGGTGGGTATGCGCAGCACGGTGACGATGTGAACGATGCCGGCGAGCAGCAGGCCGGCCAGGGTCAGCAGCACGAGCCGCAGCAGGCCGCTGCCCAGCCGCGACAGAAATCGGCGTGGCGCATCCGCGTGGGTCGCCGGCAGGCGCGTCGTGTCCGGCACCGCCCGGCTATCGTCGACCGCGCTCACCGGCAGTCGATCCTGGTGATGCGGGGCAGGGTGTCGGGCCTGAGCTCGGCGGCATGGCTCGATATTGGCGTGTCGTAGAGGCGCAGGCGCAGCTGGAAGCGACCTGCGGCCGGCAGCGGCAGCCAATTGCCGGCCTCGGGCGTCGCGGCCAGCACGATCCGCATGCCGCCGCGCTCGCCGCGGACGATCTCGGCATCGGTGAAGCTCCCGCGCTCGATCGGCGATTGCAGGGGCCGGCCCCTCGGATCGGCGACGCCAAGCGACCAGCCGCGCGCCGGCGGGGTCGCCCCGCTGACGAGATAGCGGCAGCGCGCATCGAGTGGCTGCCCGGCATTGTCTTCCCCGGCGATCAGCTCCAGCCCTTCGCCGGCACCGAGCGGCAGGTGCACGCCGCGCGCCAGATAGGCCCGCATATAAGGATCGACGTCGCGCGCGCCGCTGCTCGGCCAACTCGTCCAGGCGCCGACCTGGGTACGGCCGAACCAGGGCCGCTCCGCCACCGCATAGCGCGCAGAGAAAAGGCCGAGGCCGGCGCCGAGCGCGATCACATAGGCCAGCGGGAGGACGCGCATGGAACGTTCCGGGTCCGCATGATGGCTGTCAGCGTATGGCGGTGAGGCCGGGCGCGGCCTCGCGGACCCCGACCTGGACGGAGGCCCGGGCGGTCCGCGGCGCCTCGACCGCCTTGAACATCGCGCCGACCGAGGAGAGCACCTCGAAGGACTTTCGCGGCATGTGGCCGGCGCCGGCGCCTGCCGCGGCAGCTGGGTCGGCGGCCTTCGCTATCGCCGCCTTGGCGTCGCCCGGCTGGGGTGTCACGCCCGGGATCGGCTTCAGCTCGATGCCCTGATGTGCGAAGGCCATGATCTCCTTCCAGGTCATCGCCGGCAGCGAGCCGCCGGTCATGTTGTTGGTCTCGGAGGAATCGTCGTTGCCGAACCAGACCGCACCGACGAGGTTGCCGGTGTAGCCGACATACCAGGCGTCCTTGTAGCCATTGGTCGTGCCGGTCTTGCCGGCGCTGACGACGCCGTCGAGCGCAGCGCGCCGGCCGGTGCCGGCGGTCGGCACGGTCGAGAGCATCTGGTTCATCTCATAGGCGACCTGCGTGCTCAGTACCTGCGCTGGCGCGGGCTCGTCGCGGTCGTGGCGATAGATCTCCTCGCCCATCGAGTTGCGGATGTCGAAGGCGGCATAGGGTTTGGCCCGCTTGCCGCCATTGGCGAAGACGGCATAGCCGGCGGCCTGTTCGATCACCGTGACCTCGCCGGCGCCGATCGGCAGCGAGACCGTGTCGGTCAGCGGCGTGGTCAGGCCCATGGCCCGGCAGGTCTCGACGATCTTCATCCGGCCGATGCGCGCGGCGCGGGCCTCATGCGTCTCGCCGGTCGCCTTGCCGATCGCGATCGACATCTGCACAGGGATCGTATTGATCGATTTCGCCAGCGCCACCGTCAGCGGCATCGAGCCAGCATAGGAGCGCCCGTAATTGTTCGGGCACCAGTTGCCGATGCAGACGGGCCGGTCGGTGACGATCGTCGTCGGCTTGTAGAGCCCGGCGCTCATCGCCGCGGCGTAGACGTATGGCTTGAAGGAGGAGCCGGGCTGGCGCAGGCTCGAGGTCGCGCGGTTGAACTGGCTCGCGCCGTAGTCGCGTCCGCCGACGATGGCGCGCACGGCCCCGTCCGGGTCCATGATCACCGCCGCCGCCTGCCGGGCGCGATAGGCCGGGCCGTGCTGGCGCAGCACCGACTCGATCGCCTCGTCGGCGCGTTTCTGGATCGCCGGGTCATGTGGCGTCTTGACCGTCAGCACCCGCTCCGGGCCGAGCTTGCCATCGTCCGCGAGCTTGCGGATCTCGTCGAAGGCCCAGTCGAGATAGTAGTCGGGGCTGGCATCGCGCTTGCGGTCGATCGGCGTCGCCGGGTTGCGCCGGGCCGAGTCGACCTGGCCGGCGGTCATGAAACCGGCATCGACCATGGCGCCCAACACGTCGTTGGCGCGCGCCCGCGCCGCCGGCAAGTTGACGTGAGGAGCG